>JBJEJN010000047.1:0-3498 GCA_051878085.1 Aristaeellaceae bacterium
AGCTGATCTCCAAGCGCGCCGAGTCCTCCGACATGATGCGCGACGAGCTGGACGCAAAGCTCAGCGGCATGGGCATCACCGTGACCGACTTCAACATCATCGACTTTGACTTCTCCGACGAGTTCATCAATGCCGTGGAGGCCAAGCAGGTGGCCGAGCAGGTCAAGAAGAAGGCCGCGACCGAGAATGAGACGGCCATCGCTCAGGCCGAGCGCGAGAAGCAGGTCTCCATCAAGCAGTCCGAGGCAGATGCGGAGCGCGTGCGCATCGAGGCGGAAGCCCAGGCGCAGAGCACGCTGATCGCGGCCCAGGCGCAGGCGGATGCGGTGAAGCTGGCCGCCGATGCCGAGGCCTACCGCATGCAGAACGAGGGCAAGTACGTAAGCTCTGCGCTGATCGACAAGATCCTCGCGGAGAACTGGGACGGCAAGCTGCCCAGCATGGTCGGCGGCGACGTGAAGGGCATCCTGAACGTGGATTCCCTGCTGGATGAAAGCGAAGCTGAATAAGAAACGCAAACGTAGAGCCGTTTCAAAACGAAAATTGTAGGGCGGGGTGCCTTCACCCCGCTACATAGCAAAAATGGGGCTGTCTCAAAACGGAGAATAGTTTTGAGACAGCCTCAATCATATTCCGAAAAGGATTCGCAAGGGAGAAATCCGTCCTCCCCCGCCACATTATTCCAGCTCCGCGACCGCCTCGCTCAGCTCCTCCCAGATTTCGTAGAGCTCGTCGAGGCGCTGCTGGGCCGCGCGGTGATCCTTCGCCACCTGCTGCGCAAGATTGGAATCCTTGTAGGTCTCCGGGTCGCCCATCTGCGCTTCGAGCCGGGCGATCTCCTCCTCGGTGCGGGCCACGTCCTCCTCGGCATTCTTCAGCTTCAGGCGCAGTGCCTTTTCGCTCTCCTTTGCAAGGCGGGCCTTGCGCTTCTCCTTGTCGATCTGGGTCTTCGTCTTGCCGCCGTAGGCTTCCTCCTCGATGCCGGCCTCTTCGAGCCGCTTCTTCTCGAGATAATCGTCGTAATTGCCGATGTACTCCTTCGCGCCCTCGGGGGTCATCTCCACCACGCGGTTGGCCACGCGGTTGATGAAGTAGCGGTCGTGGCTGACGGTGAGGATCGTGCCGTCGAAGTCCTCCAGCGCGCCCTCCAGCACCTCGCGGCTGTCCATGTCCAGGTGGTTGGTGGGCTCATCCATCAGCAGGAAGTTGTCGTGGCGCAGCATCAGCTTCGCCAGCGACACACGGCCCTTCTCGCCGCCGGACAGCGTGCGGATGGGCTGGAACACGTCATCGCCGGTGAGCAGGAACAGCGCAAGCACCCCGCGCACCCGGTCGATCTCCAGCCGGGGGAAGTCGTCCCAGATCTCGTTCAGGATGTCCTTGTCCGGGTGCAGTTTGGTCTGGTGCTGCTCGTAGTAGCCCAGGTCGACGTTCGAGCCGTAGACCACCGTACCGCTGTCGGGGGGAAGCTGGCGGGCGATGATGTTCAGCAGCGTGGACTTGCCCACGCCGTTGGGGCCGATGATGGCCACGCGGTCGCCCGCGCGCAGGTGCAGGTTGAAGTTCTCAAACAGCGTGCGGCCCTCGAAGCCCTTGCGCAGGTCCTTCACCATCAGCACGTCATCGCCGGTGCGCCGCCGCGCCTCGAAGCTGAAGCGCACCTTCTGCTCGCTCTGGGGCTTCTCCAGGCGCTCCATCTTCTCCAGCCGCTTCTCGCGGCTCTCCGCCGCCTTGATGGACTTCTCCCGGTTGTACATGCGGTAGCGCTGGATGATGGCCTCCTGCCGGGCGATCTCCGCCTGTTGGAGCTTGTACTCCTTCATCTGGCGCTCCAGATCGGCACGGCGCTTGACGGAGAACTGGTCGTAATTGCCCTCGTACTGGGTCAACCTGCGCAGCGAAATCTCCGCCATGCAGTCGCACACGGCGTTGAGGAAGTAGCGGTCGTGGCTGATGACCAGCACCGTGCCCTTGTACTTCTTCAGCGTCTCCTCCAACCATTGCGTGGCCTGAAGGTCGAGGTGGTTCGTCGGCTCGTCCAGCAGCAGCAGATCGGGCTGGGTCAGCAGCAGCCGCGCCAGGCACAATCGGGTCTTTTCGCCGCCGGAGAGCACCCGCGCGGGCTGATCCTCGCGCCCCTTGGCGAAGCCCAGGCCCGCCAGCACGCCTTGAATGCGGCTGGGCCACTCGTAGCCGCCGGAGGCCTCGAAGCGGTCCAGCAGGTTGGAATAGCTACGGCTCAGGCGGGCGTACTCCTCCGCGTCCTCGTGCTTTTCGGCCATCTCGGCCTCCAGCGCGCGCAGCTTCTTTTCCATCTCCTTCAGCGGATCGAACACGCGCTCCAGCTCCTGCTGCACGGTCAGGTCGCTCTGAATGTCAGCCTCCTGCGTGAGCAGCCCCACGCGCGCGCCCTTGACGATGGAGATGCTGCCCTCGTCCGGCTCCATCGCGCCGGAGATCAGTCGAAACAGCGTGGACTTGCCCGTGCCGTTCGCGCCAACCAGCCCCATGCGGCTGCCCGCCTGGAGCGTGAGGCTCACGTCCTTCAGCACGGTGTTCATCGCGAAGGACTTGGTGACGTTTTGTACGGTCAAAAGTATCATAGAATTACTCCGATGGAGAATTATTCCGCCCACCAGCGGCCGCTTGCGCCGCAGGGGAGCACGCCGCCGCAGGTCACGGGCAGCACGATCTCGTCCGCCGCGACCCGTCCGCCGTGGGTGCGGCCCACGGTCATGGTCAGCATGTTGTTCAGCACCGCGGGCTGAAGGCCGGTGGTGTAGCTGTTGATGAGCATGAACAGCGCGTCGTCCGCCAGCACCTTCTCGCAGGCGCTCACCAGGCCGAACAGCTCGTTTTCCAGCTTCCACACCTCGCCGCCCGGGCCGCGTCCGTAGCTGGGGGGATCCATCAGGATGCCCTCGTAGCGGTTGCCCCGGCGCTCCTCGCGCTGCACGAACTTCAGTGCGTCGTCGATGATCCAGCGCACGCTGGTCTCGTCGATGCCGGACAGCTTGCGGTTCTCGCCCGCCCACTGCACCATGCCCTTGGCCGCGTCCACGTGGGTGACCTTCGCGCCCGCCGCCGCACAGGCGCAGGTCGCGCCGCCGGTGTAGCCGAACAGGTTCAGCACGCGGATCGGGCGCTTTGCATTGCGGATCAGCCCTGCCATCCAGTCCCAGTTCACCGCCTGCTCCGGGAACAGGCCGGTGTGCTTGAAGCCGGTGGGGCGCACGTAGAACTCCAGCTCGCCGTACTTCACGCTCCAGCGCTCCGGCAGCTTTTTGAAGAACTCCCACTCGCCGCCGCCCTTGGTGGAGCGGTGGTAGTGGGCGTCCGCCTTCGTCCACAGACCGGGCTTCTGCTTCGGCCAGATCGCCTGGGGATCCGGGCGGCGCAGGATGATGTCCCTCCAGCGCTCCAGCTTCTCGCCGTCGCCGGTATCGATGACCTCGTAATCCTTCCATTCGGAGGCAATATACATAGATACACACACCT
>JBJEJN010000048.1:0-3461 GCA_051878085.1 Aristaeellaceae bacterium
TCGTGGAGATCGCGGGCATGCTGCTGGGCAGGCTGGAAATCTTCATCGTGTTCACGGGCGTCGGCTCCGCGCTGCTTCTGCTGCGGCGCAGAACGCGCTGAAGTCCACCGGAAAGCCGTAATACCTGTGATCGCGCTGCCTTGATGAAAAGTCCGCATTCGAGCTGGCGCTTCATTCCCGCCGACTTCGGTCGGCATCGAAACCGTTTATTCCAGCACACTGCTTCGGAAGTGGTCGATCAGCTCCTCTGAGAGATTCAGACCGTCGCGCAGAAATGCGCTTGTATTTGAAAATTGCGCGTCGATGGCGGAAAAGGCCGCGTCCAGATACGCCTTCTTTGCGAGAAAGATGTCCCGGATCGCCGCTGCCTCCATCTCGGATTTCCCGGCCGCGCGCATCTGTTGGGCATAGCGCTCGGCCTTGGGTTCGTTTACGCGGTTGGTCAGCAGATAGTCCTCCAAGATCGCGCTCCGATCCGTCCCGAGCGCCAGGAGCAGCACTGCGCAGAGCAGTCCGCAGCGGTCCTTGCCCTCGGTGCAGTGCCACAGGACGCTGCCCTTTGAGAAATCGTGCTCCATGACGCAGCGCGCCGCCCTGCCCAGGTTGTCCCGGCAGGATGGCTCGGTCACCATTCTGCGGTACAGCGGCTCCATTTTCGGCAGGATCGCGAGCAGCTGTGCGCTGCCGTTGCGCTTTTCGTGCGAGATGCCCGCGACGCCCGCCTCAAAGATCGGAATCGGGAGGTACTCCACGGCGTCCATGGCCGCATCGGGCTTCTCGCTGCGCTCGACCTCGGTCCGCAGATCGATGATTCTTGCGAGATGGTATTGCTCCCGCAAAATCCGCCTGTCCGCTTCCGTCGCCTCCGCCAGGTTCGCGGAGCGGATCAGAAGCCCCGATGCGATGACGCGGCCATCCGCCGCGCACAGGCCGCCCAGATCCCTGGCGTTCTGAATCCTTTCAAATTCGATGCTTCTGTCGAACATTGCAGCTTCCTTTCCGGCTCCGGAGCCTTTGAATTCCCTGTCCCCAATTATAGCACGATTGCCGCAGATCAGCCACATACAAAAATATGTTTGCGGGGCGCGGTGTCATCCGGATTGCAGGATGGCCGGATGTGTGGTACAATAGATGGATTTCATGATTCACCCTGCCGGGGATGCTCCCGGGAGGGACAGGGGAGGTATTTCCATGAAGCTGTATCAAATCATTCTGCCGGTGCTGATCGGCGCACTGATCGGCTACTGCACCAACTACGTCGCCATCAAGATGCTGTTTCTGCCCAGGCAGGCGCTGCACATCGGAAAGTGGCGGCTGCCGATGACCCCCGGCGTGATTCCGAAGAACAAGGCGCGGCTTGCGACGGCGGTGGGCAACGCGGTCAGCGACCGGCTGATCACCCAAGAGGACATCCTGGAGGGCGTGAAGCGCAGCGGCGTACAGGAGAGGATCGTCGAGGGCATCACGACCTCCATCGTGGGCAGCGAGGCTTCGATTCGCAAGCTGACGGACGGCGCCATCCCGGCGGAGGAGATGGATGCGGCGCTGGAGCGCGCAAGCAGGCTGCTGGGCCAGAAGATCCTGGACGGCATCCAGTCCATCGACCTGCGCGCGATGGTCAATGACATGCTGCAATCCTCCTTCGGTGCGCTGCTGTCCAACCCGATGGTCGCCATGTTTCTGGGCGGAATCTCCCTGGATTCCATCTCGGAGAAGGTCGTGCAGGCGATCAACGGCTACATCGACGAGCATGGTCTGGAGAAGGCTGCACCCATGGTTCGCCGGGAGCTGGAGAACCTGATGAACCAGCCGGTGCGCGACGGCCTTGAACAGCTCCATGTGGATGCGGATTGCATCCGCCGGATGCTGACGAATGCGGTGGACAGGCTCATCGACGACAACGCCGCCAGCCTCGTCGGCTGCATCGACGTGCGGGGCATCGTGGAGGCGAAGATCAACGAGATGGACGTCAGGGAGCTGGAGGAGCTCGTGCTGTCCGTGATGAAGAACGAGTTGCAGACCGTGGTCAACCTCGGGGCCGTCATCGGCGCCATCATCGGCGCGGTCAACATCTTCATCTGATGGATTGCCATGCCGCCCTGCATGTGCTATCATAGAAGCAGAAAAATTTACACAGGAGGAAGTATGCAGTACAGAAGATTGGGCAAGACCGGCCTCATGGTCAGCGAGGTGGGCTTCGGTGGCGAGTGGTTGGAGCGGCACGATGTGGAGCACTCCGTCGATCTGATCCGCTACGCCCACGAAAAGGGAATCAACATCATCGATTGCTGGATGGCCGACCCGAAGTCCAGGGACATCATCGGAAGGGCGATTGCGCCCTGCCGGGACGAGTGGTATGTGCAGGGCCACATCGGCGCGACCTGGCAGAACGGCCAGTACGTGCGCACCCGGGACATGAAATATGTGAAGCCCGCCTTCGAGGATCTGCTGGCGCGCATCGGCGGCGGGTACATCGACCTGGGCATGATTCACTACGTGGATCTGGAGAGCGACTGGGACGCGTGCATGAACACGGAGTTCATCCAGTACGTCCACGAGCTGCATGAAGCGGGCATCATCCGGCACATCGGGCTGTCCACCCACAATCCGGTGATTGCGAAGCGCGCGGCGGAGGCGGGCTTCATCGAGATGATCCTGTTCAGCGTCAATCCCGCCTTCGACCTGATGCCGCCCACGGACAACCTGGACAACTACTTTGCCGAGAGCTACGACGCATCTCTTGCCGGGATCGATCCCAGCCGCATTGAGCTGTACAAGCTCTGCGAACAGAACGACGTGGGAATTACCTGCATGAAGCCTTTCGCGGGCGGACGGCTGTTCGACGCGCAGCGCTCGCCCTTCGGCGTTGCGCTGACCCCCGTGCAGTGCATCCACTACTGCCTGACCAAGCCCGGGGTGGATTCCGTGCTCTGCGGCTACGATACCCGGGAGCAGATCGACCAGGCCGTCGCATATGAGACGGCGGACGACGCGGCGAAGGACTATGCCAGCGTGCTGGCGAACGCGCCGAAGCACAGCTTCGCGGGGGGAGAGTGCACCTACTGCGGCCACTGCAAGCCCTGCCCGGTGGACATCGACATCGCCATGGTGAACAAGCTGTACGATCTGGCGGTGATGCAGCCGGAGGTGCCCGGCTCCCTGCGCGAGCACTACGCCAACCTGGCCCATCATGCGGACGAGTGCATCGGCTGCCGGGGCTGCGAGGGCCGCTGCCCCTTCGGCGTGAAGGTCGCAGAGCGCATGAAGAAGGCGGCGGAGCTGTTCGGATAAGCATATCTTTGGATCGGGTGCATCGTCCACTGTATTATTATCAACCGGATTTGCCACCTCATCACCCATGCTTTTTACGAGGCATGGGTGATGTTTTTTGCGTTTGTGGACAGGATTATCCCGACTTCTGAGTTATCATGACTGCGTCACTAAAGCCCTGCAACGACAGG
>JBJEJN010000049.1:0-17741 GCA_051878085.1 Aristaeellaceae bacterium
GCAACATCATCCTCTCCCGGATCAAGGACATCAAGGGCCTGCGACTGTGATTGCACAGCCGCCTTTGCCGGAGTGCGCGGCGGTTCACACATGACAACGCAGCGATTGCATGACTATGCAATCGCTGCGTTCCATTGGATGAGCCCCGGCTATCCTCTGCCGTAGACCTCCCAGGCGATCAGCGCCGGGAACTGGGCGGGCTCATCGTACTTGACCCAGTTTTCAATCCGCGCCCAGCAGATGCTGTGCCGGCCGATGTCGATCAGCTGCAGCGCATCCGTCTTTTCCAGAGGAAGCAGCTGGGACGTGCCATCTGAGAGCACCAGCGTCGCCTGCGTCCACCAGGAATCGTGGGGAAAGTCCGCGCGAATGCAGACACCCATCCGATCCACCTCCACCGTGCGGCCGAAGTCCAGCGTGATCCTCGCATCCACGGCGATGTCCACGCCCCAGGAGAGGTAGGGCCACTCGCCGTGGCCGTGGTTCGCCCGGCAGCCGTCGATCACGTTGCGCGCCGCAAACACGGATTCGCCCCGGGTCTCAGCGTTCGCGTGCACGTGGGGATACACGCCCGTGCAGTCGTGCAGATCCAGCGGATTCCGCGCCAGATCGCGGTAGGCCTCCAGCTCAAACGGCAGCGCAACATCCGCAGAAACCATGTGGCGCTCCCCGCAGAACGCCGTCGGGGCGTAGGCCGATCGGGCCTCCCCGAAGGGAATCGGATAGACGAAGCGCCCCTCCGGCAGATAGACCTGCGCGCCCGGAACCGCCGCGTCCACGCAGATGTTCAGGAAGCGCTCCGCGTCGCAGGCGATGCAGACGCAGTCGCCCGGCTGGTAGGCGCGGTCAAAGACCAGAGCTGCATTGCGCGCGCCCTCCTGGGAAAACAGCACCGTGCCCGCCGCGTCCCTCAGTTCAATTCGTATGCCCATCGTCTCTCCCCCTCTCAAAAGCGAATGATGCCCTTTTTCAGAATCTTGCGGTTGAGCAGCCGGTCGTAGGCCTCCACCGCGTCCTCGAAGTCAAAGTAGTCGGAGATGAAATCCTTGATGTTCAGCGCGCCGGAGCGAATCCACTCCATGACCTGCGCATGGGCCGCGCCCTCCTCGCGCTTGCGCGGCATCTGCTGGTAGATCACGCGCCAGTTGTAATCGGCCTTGCTGAAGTCGATGGTGATCTCCTCCTTCTCCGGCACGCCGTAGCACAGCACCGCGCCGCGATCCTTGATCAGCCCCATGCCCTGGTTGACGATGGACGGGAAGCCCGCAGCATCCAGCACGTAGTCCACGCCCTCGGGATAGCGCGCGCGCACCGCAGAGCGCAGATCCTCCTCTTTGCTGTTGATGACGAATGCCGCGCCGTTGGCCTTCGCCTGCTCCAGCTTCTCGGGGATGATGTCCGCGGCGATCAGCTTCTTCACGCCGCACAGGCTCAGGAACTTGATGTAGGTGAGTCCCACCGGGCCGCAGCCGATCACCACCACGGAATCCTCCGGCTTGATGCCGAAGTAGCGGATGCAGGAGAGCACCTCGCGGAAGGTGACGAGCATCGCCGCATCGACGGGATCGATGTCGTCGTCCAGCACAGTCTGGGCAAACGCGCAGTCCGGGGCGTCCGGCGCCGCCGGGTCGCAGACCACCGCGTACTCGCTCATCGCGCCCCAACCCGAGCCCAGGCCCGGCAGGTTCTCCGGGTCGGGATCCACGAAGGGCAGGAGCACCCTGTTCCCGACCTTGAATGTGGTCACCTTCGCGCCCACCTCCACGACCTCGCCCACGCCCTCGTGCCCGAGCATGATGGGATACACGGACTCCGGAAAGCCCTTGAAGGTTCTGTGGCAGAGCTTCACGTCGGTGCCGCACATGCCGCAGGCGATGGTTCGCACCAGCGCCTGGTATTCGCCGTAGCGCGGCTTGTTGACCTCCCGGATGCGCAGCGAACCGTCCCTCTCAACAACCAAAGTTTTCATCGTTCTGATCCTCCTTGTATCGTTGTTTTTTGTCATCATCCGCGCCCTTCAACACCTCATTTTTTTGCGCGGCACATTGCAATTTCCCCAAAATATGCTATAATGAAATTGGTAAAGATCGATCGTTTTATTTTTTTGTCGGTCGATTAAATCGATTGCATTGCGAGGAGGTAGACATCATGCAGACGCCCCAACTGTTCACCCTGCTGCCCGAGGAGTGGGTGGCCACTCCCGATGGCATGACCATCGACAAGGACGGCAACCTGATCCTCTCCTGCCCCAACTTCGCCAACATGGATCTGCCCAGCTGCGTGCTGAAGATCACGAAGGACAAGCAGATCACGAAGTGGTTCGACGTGCCGCTGAATCCCGAGACCAACGAGGCGCGCTCGATGGGTCTGGAATTCGGCCCGGACGGCGACCTCTACATGGTCGACAACGCCGGCTGGACCGGGCGCGCGGATCTGATCCGCACCGGCCGCATCCTGCGCATCCACTTCAATGACGCGGGCGAGTACGAGTCCTTCAGCGTGGTTGCGGATCACATGGAGCATCCCAACGGACTGCGCATCCGCAACGGCCACATCTACGTCACCCAGTCCACGCTGGAGCTGGTTAAGACCGAGTCCGGCAAGCTGATGAGCTGCGTGTACTGCTTCGCGCTGGACGATCACGACGTCCACTGCACGAACACCCTCGCCGACGAGAACATCCTCTGCACCTTCATCACGGAGAACCCGAAGTGCCAGTACGGCGTGGACGGCATCATCTTTGACCGCGAGGGCCGCCTGATCATCGGCAACTTCGGCGACGGCTCCATGTGGCGCATCTACCTCAACGCGAAGGGCGACAAGATGATCGACAAGGAGCTGTGGTGTGTGGATCCGGAGAACCTCAAGACCACCGACGGCATGACGATGGATCCCTACGGCAACATCTACGTGGCCGACTTCTCCGCCAACGCCATCGGCAAGGTCTCCCCGGACGGCAGGATCACCCGCATCGCCCAGTCACCCGACTGCACCGGCTGGGAGGGTGGCCTCGACGAGCCCGGCGAACCCTGCTACTGGAACGGCAAGCTGGTCATCTCCTGCTTCGACTGCGTGGTGGACGAGGAGAAGGTCAACACCGCCCACGAGATTCCGGCAACCATGTCCCTGCTGGACATCGAGCCCTGACCACGACCGCAGCTCAGCGACATGCGCGAATGCGCATGTCGCTGTATTTTGCCTTGCTACGCCAGAATCTCGGCGATCTGGCACATCTGCTCCGCCGTCAGCGGGCCGAAGTCCATCGCGCCCGCGTTGTCCTGCACCTGCTGAATCGTGCGGAAGCCCGGCACGGGCACGGCCTTGGGGCTGCGCGCCCACAGCCAGGCGAGACAGCCCTGGGCAAGCGTCCGTCCGCCGGAGGTGAGGATATCGCGTATGGAGTCCAGTCTGCGCATCATTTCGGCGTTGGGCTTGCCGTCGATGAAGTAGTTCATCCACGCGGGCGCGTTCTTGCCGCGCAAGTCGTCCTTGGCAAAGGAGCTGTTCTGGTTGTACTTGCCGGTCAGCAGGCCCATGCACAGCGGGGATCGGCAGATGCTGACCATGTCGTGGGCCTCGCAGAGCGCAAGCATGTCCGCGTAGTCCTCAAAGATGTTCTCGATGTGCATGAACGCTGCGCAGTGCTCCCCCTTCGCAAACACCTCCGCGCACTCCGAGAGCTCCGTCGACCAGCCGTAGTAGCGAATCTTGCCCGCCTGCACCAGCGCCTCCAGCGCCTCGCGAACCTCAGCCGCCGCATCCAGCGGATAGCTGCCCAGATGGAACAGCAGCAGATCGATGTAATCCGTTTGCAAACGGCGCAGCGAATCCTCCACGGATGCATGCACGTCCGCGATGGAGCGCATGTTGCCGGTGGTGCGCTTGCTCGCCGGGTCGCAGAGGATGCCGAACTTGGTAGAGACCACCACCGAAGCGCGCCGCCCCTGAATCGCCCGGCCCACGACCTCCTCGCTGTGCCCCGCGCCGTAGATGTTGGCGGTGTCGATGTAATTCACGCCCAGATCCAGCGCCGCGTGAATGGAGCGTATGGACTGCGAGTCGTCCACCTGGCCCCAGCCCAGCGGCGTGTCGCCCTCGTACCAGGGGCCGCCGATGGCCCAGCTGCCCAGGCCCATGCGGCTGATCTTCAAGTCCTTGCCCAAGAGAATTCTGTCCATATTCTTCCTCCTTCGGACGACGGCGCGGTTTTCGGGCAAACGAAAGCTGCCGGCAGTCCGGGTTCAATCTGCATGATGCAAACCCCGATTGTCGGCAGCGCTCAAGTTGAAATTCAGTTCCTGTAAATCCGCAGCCCCTCGCTCTGTGCAATGCCCGCATCCAGCCAGGCGGAATCGCGCACGGCGATCTCCTGCTCCAGCATCACGTTGGTCCAGGCGCCGTCCGTGTTGGACATTCTTTGCTTCAGGAGATCGAAGCAGCACTTGCCCAGCTCGTAGGGATCCTGCACCACGGTCGAGATCGACGGCGTGGCATAGGAGGCGATGCTGATGTTGTCGAAGCCGAAGACAGCAACGTCCTCCGGCACGCGCCAGCCCGCGCGCAGCGCGACCGAGATGACGCCCTGGGCGATCATGTCGTTGGAGGCGACGATGACCCACTTCTCATTCTCCGACTGCCGGTGCAGATGTCGGGGGAACAGCTCGAAGGAGGTCTTCATCTTGATGTCCTCGCGCTTGATCTCCAGCAGGATATCCACATCGCTCTCGGGAATGCCCAGCGACTTCACGCCGTCGCAAAAGCCATTCAGGCGCATGTCCAGGTTCTGCTGCGTCGACAGACCCTCACCAAAGTAACTGAATCTGCGATAGCCCTGCCGATACAGGGCGTGTACGAGATGGTTTACCGTTTCATAGTTGTTGAATTCCACGCAGGGGAAGTTCGGCACGTAGCGGTCGCCGAACACGATGGGCACGTTCGCCGCATTGGCCAGCTGATAGATCTCCTCGTCGTTCGCGCCACCGACGAAGATGATGCCGTTCACGCGGCGCTCGATCAGGGCGGCCACGCTGTTCTTCAGCACGTTCATGTTGAACTGGCCGTTGGCCGTGAACACCGCGTAGCCCTCCTTCTGGGCGCAGTCCAGGATGCTGGCAATGCTCTGGGCATAGTATTCGGAGGTGATGTCCTGAATGACGATGCCGACAATCTTGGAATCGGAGGTGCGCAGCGCCCGCGCATTTTCATTGCGATGGTAATTGAGCGCCTTCATCGCCTCCGCCACGCGCTTGGTCGTCTCCTCGGAGATTGGCGCGGTGCGGTTGATCACGTGGGAAACGGTGCCCGCCGATACCCCCGCCAGGCGCGCCACATCGTAGATGGTGCTCCGCTTTTCGACCGCCTCATTTTTTGCACTGGCTCTTCTCGCCATCTTAAACCCTCTCCTACCGGGGACGTCGCCCCGGATAGTTTTATCGGTTCAGAGACGCGGCAGCCGCTTCCATCATGATAAAATGTGCCTGACCCTCGACGGAGGTTCCCTCATGCTCAAAATCCGGCGAACCGGCGCAGGAGAGAAGGAGGCCGCTTGCATCCACGCGCGCTTCCACAGCCCTCCGGGCCCTGTCCGCCGCGCACAGGTAGCGCTCATCAACCATCTTACATAATACCATTTTATAGATGGAATATGCAAACATTTCCGTCGATTCCGATTCGTAAAAGCTTTGTAAATCGTCCAGTATGTCGCGGAAGAAGCCGTTCTCCGCCTGGTGCGGCAGCATCGCCTCCACCAGCGCGGCAAAGTCGGCTGCAATCTTCTGCCAGCGCCCGTCGCCGCGCGCCTTGAGCGCCATGGCCATGCGCATCAGTCCCACCAGCGCCCAGCCGTTTCCCACGCCCCAGAAGCACGCACGGGAAAAGCTCCCGCTGCGCTCGTCCCACTTGTGGCGCACGAGCCCGGTTGCTTCGTCGAACAGCCGCCTGCGGACGGCCTCGTAGTAGCGCACGCCCTCATCCAAATAACCCGCCTGCATCAGCACGTGGGGGCCCATCGCCAGGCTGTCCGCCCAGACCTCCTCGCCGCCGAGGAGGTGATAGCGCGCGCCGTCCGCCGAGGCGGGCGCGTCGTTGAGAAGGTAGTCCACGTTGCGCTGCGCCGCGCGCAGGTAGTGCTCCTTACCGAGCAGCTCACCCGCCGCGCGCACCGGCTCCACACAGACTGCGGGATCCACGATCGCCGGCGTGCCCTCCACGTCGCAGAGCCTGCCGTCGGCGTTCTGGCGCACCACGCAATCCCGCGCGAGCTGAACCATGGTGTCGGAATCGCCGCATTCCAGCATGGCCTGCGCGGCGATTCCCTGTTCCCAGCACTGTCTTGCCATGCAGAGCATGGCGTGCTTCACGCGCTCCAGCATCTTGCTTTACGCCTGCAGGCCGTTGCCGCGCAGCGAGTCGATGTAGACCGCGAAGATCAGCACCGCGCCCTTGATGACCTGCTGCCAGTAGGCCTGCACGTTCAAAAGCGTCATGCCGTTCACCAGAACGGAGAGCAGCAGCACGCCGAACAGCGTGCCCGTGACCTGGCCCTTGCCGGCCACGCCGCTGCCACCGAGGATGACCGCCGCGATGCCGTCCATGTCGTTGCCCGAGCCGTGCTTGGCCATGGCCGCCGCCGTCTGGGAGACGGTGATGATGCCGCCCAGCGCCGCGGTCACAGCGGCGAGGATGTGGGAGATGAAGCGGATCTTTGCGGTGTCGATGCCGGCCAGCTGGGCGACCTTCGGGTTGCCGCCGACGGCAAAGACCTGGCGGCCGTAGGTGGTGTACTTCAGGATGTACCACACGATGACGTAGATCACGGCCATCACGATCAGGCAGAAGGGGATGCCCAGAATCTTGCCGCTGCCGATGAAGGTGTACACCGGATCGCTGATGCGGATGTAGCGGCCGTCGGTGAGCAGGTAGGCGCCGCCGCGGAAGATGAACTGCGTGCCCATGGTGCAGATGATGGGGCTGACGTGCATCTTGGTGATGATGAACGCGTTGAGGCAGCCGCCGACCACGCCCACGAGGATGGTGATGATCATGGTGATGTACGGGTTCCAGCCGGCCTCATACAGCATGCCAAGGATCATGCCGCAGAAGGCGGAGAGCGCGTACTGGGAGACGTCCAGGCCGCCCAGCAGCATGGCGACGGTCAGGCCGGAGGCCATCGTGCCCATGATGGAGGCGTAGGTGCCGATGTTCATGATGTTGGTAAAGGTAAAGAAGTACGGCGAGGAAAGGCCAAAGATCAGACACAGGATGATCAGCGCGATGATGGTGCTGATGTTGCCTTTCATCAGTTTCTGAAAGCCCTTCTTGAGGGCGCTGTTCGTGTTGTTCGCCATTTGACCGTCAGCCTCCTATCGCGTACTTGAGCAGGGTTTCCTGGGAGAAGTCCTTCTTCTGAATTTCGGCGGTGATCTTGCCCTCGTGAATGACGAAGATGCGATCCGCCATGGACATGATTTCGGGGAGCTCGGAGGAGATCATCAGCACGGCCTTGCGGCTCTCGCACAGGTCGTTGATCAGGTTGTAGATCTCCACCTTCGCGCCCACATCCACGCCGCGGGTGGGCTCGTTGAGGATCATGAGCTTCGGCTCGGTGTTCAGGCCCTTGGCGACGACCACCTTCTGCTGGTTGCCGCCGGACAGGGTGTCCACCGGCGCCAGGATCTGCGGAACCTTGATGTTCAGCTTGCCGACCCAGCCCTTTGCAATCTCCATCTCCTGCTTCAGATTCATAATGCCCTTGGGGGCGAATTTTCGCAAATTTGCAATGGTGATGTTGTCCTTGACGGAGGATACGGCGCAGATGCCGTCGCTCTTGCGCTCCGCCGGGACGTAGGCCACGCCGCTTGCCAGCGCCTCGCTGGGCTTTCTCGGCGCGTACTTCTTTCCGTCCACCACCATGTCTGCGCGCTCATACTTCTTCATCGCCATGATGCAGTCGCAGATCTCGGTGCGGCCCGCGCCCATCAGGCCGAACAGGCCGACAACCTCGCCCTCGCGCACATCAAAGGCCACGTCCTTCAGGAAATCCGTCCTGAGGTTTTCCACGCGGAAGATTTCCTTCCCGATGGAGATGTTGCCGCGCTTGGGGTACATGTCCTTGATTTCGCGGCCGACCATGTCGCGCACCAGTTCCTCGGTGCAGGTCTCGCTGATCTTCCTGCGGGCGACGTTCTTGCCGTCGCGCATGATCATCACGCTGTCCGCGACCTCAAAGATTTCGTTGAGCCGGTGCGAAATGTAGATGATGGAAACGCCGTTTGCCTTGAACCTGCGGATCAGGCGGAACAAATCTTCCGTTTCCGTGTCGCTCAGCGCGCTGGTCGGCTCGTCCAGCACGAGTATCTTCAGATCGCGGGTAAAGGCGCGCGCAATCTCCACCAGCTGCTTCTGCGCAACCGAGAGCTGCTCCACCGGCGTCATGGGATTGAGGTGCTCCAGTCCGACCTCCTTCATGATCGCCTTCGCGTCCTCCGCCATCCTTGCATAGTCGATCTTCCTGGCCCGGCCCTTCGTGGGGACGCGGCCGATGTACAGGTTTTCAGCAATGCTCAAGGCGCCCAGATAGTTCAGTTCCTGATAAACGATGCCGATACCAAGAGCGATTGCTTCCTTTGTATTGTAACCCGACAGACTCTTCCCGTCCACGATGATGGTGCCGCTGTCCGGCTTCTGCGCGCCGGAGAGGATCTTCATCAGCGTGGATTTGCCCGCACCGTTTTCGCCGATCAGCGCCAGCACCTCGCCCTTCTCCAGGGTGAGATTCACGTGATCGTTGGCCACGATGCCAGGGAAGGCCTTATAGATATCTTTCATCTCAAGAATACTCATTGCGCCTCTCACCTGCCGTCTTCATGGAATGGGATGGATGGGGAAGCGGGCCGAGGCCCGCTTCCCGGTTCGCTGTTGGAATTACAGGGTCGCCTTGTACTCCTCAACGTTCTTGTAGGAGACGACGGAAACCTTGGTGTACTCGGACTGAGCGACCTCCTCGCCCTTCAGGATGCGCAGCGCCATGTCCATGATCTGCTCGCCGTAGAGGTGAGAGTTGTAGGAAGCGGTGCAGACCCAGGCGGTGTCGCCGTCGAGGTGCGCCTCGAGGTTCTCCAGGGAAGCCGGATCGGCGTTGTGGGAGACGATGATGCAGTCGGCGGCGCGGCCCAGGGTCTCAACGGCGTTGTTGATGGCATAGCCGCGGTCGTCGTTCTGGCCCACGAACACGATCTTGTGCGCGTCGGGGTTGGAGTTCAGCCAGTCGCGGGTCATGGTGCCGGTCTTGACGTCGTCGGCCAGGGAGTCGATCCAGATCTGATGATCCTCGTCAACGCCGTACTTCTCGGCCAGAACGTCCACAACGCCGGTGCAGCGGGACTTGATGGTGTCGCCGCTCTGGGAGTCCCACAGGGAGACGATGTACTCGATCTCGCCGCCGAGCTTCTCGTCGACGAACTCGCACGCGCCCTCGCCCAGGGCAACGCCCGCGCCGTAGTTGTCGACGCCGAAGAAGTATGCGCCGTCATACAGGCAGTCGACGGAGATCATCGGAACGCCCTGCTCTGCGCAGCGGGCCGCCATCTCGGAGCCGGTCTCTGCCAGAACGTTGAAGTCGATGACCATGTCCACGCCCTTCATCAGGAAGGCCTCGATGTTCTGCGCCATCAGCACCGCGTCGCGGTTCGCGATGGTCTCCTCAAACTTGACGTTGTTCGCCTCGGCTGCGGCCTTCAGGCCGTTGGAGACGGTGATGAAGAAGTCCTCTGCCAGCTGCATGTTGGAATAGCCGATGTAGTAGTCCTCTTCCGCCATTGCACACGTCATGCCGACGCATGCGATCATCAGTGCGATTACCAGAGCCAGGATCTTTTTCATTGGGTGTTCCTCCTTTTAAATTGGGATACTGATTATGAATTCGTACGCACCGGGCTCGAGGGACACCGCCGTCATTCCACCGGCATTGCAGATTTCGCCGGTTCCCGCTTCCCCCTGTACCGTACGGATTGCATACACATTCTCCGGCAGCACGAGCCTGCCGCTTGCGCCCTGCGGAACCACTGCGCGCAGATGCACGTTTTTGCCCTCAAACCTCCACTCGATCTCCGTTTCTCCGTGGATCGTCTGCACCACGGCGCGCATGCCGCCGATCTCCGGATCCAGCACCGGCTGCATGCGGATCACGTCGTAGCCGTTCGTCTCCGGCGCAAGGCCCGCGAGACCGGTGAGGATCCACTCGCCCACGGTGGCCAGGCCGATGTGGTCGAAGGCGTTCATCGCGTGGGGATGGTAGTGTCCCTCGTAGATCGCGTCCCAGCGCTCCCACACCGCCGTGGCTCCGCAGTCGGCCATGTAGCCGATGGACGGAAACTCACGCCTGCGGATGAAGGCCGCCGCCTCCTGATCGAGTCCCAACCTGCGCATGCCTTCCAGCGCCACAGGCGTGGTGGCCGTGCCCCAGGTGATGCCGCCGTTCCTCTCCATGTCCCTGAGAACCCAGTCGCGCGCCGCAGTCAGCTCGTCGCCCTCCAGCAGGCCGAAGGCTGCTGCCGCCAGGTAGCCGCCCTGGGTCGCGCCGCGCAGCAGCCTGTTGCGGCCCAGGAAGAAGGTACGGAACGCCGCGCGGATCTTCCCGTAGGCCTCCGCGTAGTGGGCTGCGCGCTCCATCTCGCCAATCCCCAGGGAGATCTCCTCCATCATCCTTGCGGAGCGGGCGAACCAGGCCGTGCCCAGCAGCGTCGGATCGCAGGTGCCGTAGCCGTGGTCGAAGTCCGAGCGGCCGTCGTGGCCCAGATCGAGCCAGTCGCGCGCCGTCGCAAAGCGCAGACAGCGATCGGAATTGCGCATGGAGTAGTCGAAGTAGCGCTCCAGCGCCGGATATGCCGCGCGCACGCTCTGAATATCCTTGTAATTGCGCATCAGCAGCCACGCGATATGCAGCGCCATGTCCGACTGCAAATCGCCCATGAACGGCACGATGTCCTTCATGATGACCGCCGGGGCGATCGCCCACATGCCGCCGTCCTCCATCTGTCCGTCCAGCGCGTCCTGGAGCCACTTGCGCAGAAACAGCGCATTGTTGTTCAGCGCACAGGCGGTGTGCATGAAGAAGTTGCCCTCCGCACCCCAGCCGAGGCGCTCGTCCCGGGCGCACACGTCCGTGGGCATGTCGTAGAGGTTGGATTGCTCGGTGTTGCGGATCAGCTCCAGCACCCTGTTGACCGTTTCGTTCTCCGATTCCAGAACCGTCGCATCCGGCAGCGCGCTGGAGATCGCCACGCCCTCCAGGGAGAGCAGCTCCACGTCCCGCAGGCCGAACACGTGCACGTAGCGGAAGCCGTGGTAGGTGAACTCCGGCTGGAAGGTCTCGATTCCTTCACCTGCGAGTATGTAAGTATCGTGGGCCTGCGCGGAGCGGTTGACGAAATAGTGCAGCTCCGTGCGCGCCTCGTTCAGCTCCTCTGCGTGATCAAATTCGATCCTCGCGCCCCGCGGGCCACGCAGCTTCGCGCAGATCACGCCGGAGAAGCAGCTGCCCGCGTCGTAGATCGCTTCGTTTTCATTGATTTGCAGGAGCTTCCGGGCCGGTCGCCGCCAGTGCTCCACGATCGGCACGCCCGGATGGGCGCCGGGGATGTGGTCGTGCTCCGCGCCCAGCTCCACCGGAGCCCAGGCTGCGCCGTCGAAGCCCGTCTCCTTCCAGCCGATGGGCTCCAGCGTCGCGTCGTAGCCCGTTCCGTGCATGATGTCCGCGTACAGCCACGGGCCGGTGCAGCCGCGCCAGTTTTCGTCCGTGACCACGGTCTGCGTCGAGCCGTCGGCATACTCCACGATCAGCTCCGCGCTCAGCCGGGGCTTTGCACCCCACCACTGGCGGGGAGTCAGGCCGATGTAGCCCGCATACCAGCCGTCCGCCAGCACCGCGCCGAGTGCATTCACGCCGGGAATCAGCAGCTTCGTCACGTCGAAGGCGCGGTAGTAGACGCGCTTGCGATAGTCGCAGTTGCCCGGAACCATGTGCCCCTGCGTCGCCTTCGCGCCGTTGAGGTACATCTCGGTCAGGCCCATGGCGCTGACGTAGAGCGTCGCGCGCTCGATTCCATCCTTGAGTTCAAACTCCGTGCGGAGCAGCGCGGGCTTGGGCAGGAAGGGATGGTTTACGCCCTTCATAAAGTCGTCCGCGCAGTAGTAGGGAACCCTCGGGTCGTATCCGTCGCGGCCCTCGTCATCGCCGATCCACTTCGCCGCCCAGTCCTCCGCGCGGATGCCCTGCTGCCAAAACGCGATTTCGCTCTCGCAGACAGCACCTTCTACGCCCCAGACCCGCACGCACCAGTAGACCCTCTGGTTTGACGCGGGTGCAGCACCCGCATAGATGGTGCGGCTCTCTTTACTGCACACCTGTCCGCTGTCCCACAGATCCGGCGCATCCAGCAGCGCAGGTTGGGTCGCAACGCATATGCGGTATGCGGCCTGGGCGTCGCCCTGCACCACCCATTGCAGCAGCGGCTTTTCGCTCCCGATTCCGATGGGATCGCACTGATAATCGCAGGAAAGCCGGTTTATTTTCAACGCCATGTAAGCACCCCATGCAAATCATTTAATCGATTTAATTAAACCCCTAAAAACAGGGCTTCGCACGATCGAAAATCATTAAATCGATTGAATCCCCGGTTCAACAAAAGCATCCAACTGCCGGATCAAGCTTGCGCAGTCGATGCTTGGTATGACACCATATTACTCTTTCCAAATCGTTTTGTCAATACTTCTTTTCTGTTTTCTTGATATTTGTGCGAATTGCGCATATTTTTGTGACATTTGTGCCAACACTTAACGACGGTCGGCAATTCGCCCGGAGCCCAGCAGAAACAAGCCGGAGAGCAGTTGAATTCCGGCATTGAGCGCAAAGAAGCTGCGCACTCCGATGGCCTGCAGAAGATAGCCGCCCAGCGCGGCGGAGAGGATGTTCACGCCCGCATACGCCGCGTTGACGACCGCCTGGGTGCTGCCCTCCAGTCCCTTGGGGGCAATTTCATAAATGTATTGATGCCGGCACGTCACATAGATTGCATAGGCGAAGCCCTTGAAGGCCTGGCAGACCAGCAGCACCGGGAGACCGTGGCCGAACGCATACAGCGCGTACTGCGCGACGAAGAGCATGGAGCTTGCGACCAGCATCGCCGCCAGTCCGCACCTGCGGATCAATCGCTTGCACAGCAGGAGCATCGGCACCTCAAAAACACCGGACAGGAAGGTGAACGCGCCGAAGCTCGTGCTCGCCAGCCCGAACTCGTTGAGGACGTATACGGTATAGGAATTGGACCAGCCGAAGGGAATCTGAAACAGGATCTCAAATATCAGATAACTTATGACGCTGTAAGTCAGGATCTTGCGGAACTGCATATCCCGAAAGCGCATGCGGGGTGCATCCTGCTGCGCGCGCACCTCCGCCCCCTCGGAGACCGAACAGGCCGCCAGCGCCGCACAGAGTGCAAACGCCGCATAGAAATAATAGACGCTGCGCACCGGCAGATGCCGGAGCAGCGGCACATACGCCAGATTCATCAGTGCAAAGCCGATGGACGCCCAGATGCGCACGGAGCCATAGGAGATTTGCAGCCGGGGATTCGCGTTCACGCGCACCAGCCACATCTCCACCAGCATGTTTGCGGGCATGATGAAGAAGTAAAGAAACACCAGCAGAGCCGTCATCGGCAAAAGTGCGGCGGAACCCTGTCCGGCCAGCAGCGGAATGCCCAGCGCGCAGATTCCCGACAGGCCGATGCACAGGATGAAGCTCCTCCGCACGGAGCGAATCCGATCCGACACAGCCCCCCAGAAGGGCTGGGAGACGATGTTCATCCCGTTGGTCAGGGCGGTGATCAAACCGATCTGGCCCGCGCCGATCCCCAGCGACTGCAAAAAAACACTCAGGAAGTTGGCCGACGCGAAGCAGCAGTTGTAGAAGATCTCCGTAAATGAAAGCTGAATCCGCGTCCTTGTGTTCTGACGCATGCCGTTCATCTCCTATCTCAGCGCCCAGAGCAGGCCGTTGCGCATCAGCGAAAGCGCCTCCGGTGAAGCGTCAAACACGCCGTCGCTGTGGCCGATGGAGCTGTAAAAGATGCGGCCTTTGCCCCAGCGGCGCGTGTACGCGACCGGCATGACGATGTCCTCCGCGCCGATGTAGGGCGCGCCCGCGTCCTCCGCAGCGGAGAACACCGCGTCCGCCAACACGTGCACCGCCGGGTCGACGTGCAGGTAGTACTGCTCCGTGAATACCTCAAAATCGTGCAGGCCCGCCGTAATAGGTGAAGCCGCGTCGCGGATACGCACCCTGTACCTCCGAAAGAACATCTCCTCGGTGGAGCCGTTCACCGGCGTGCAGTGCACGAAGGGTCTGCCCGGATGCGCCACCCACTGCGCGCCCGTCAGGAACTGCCAGAGCACACTCTCGCGAAAGGCGTCGCACATGCTGCCGTGGCAGCCCGCGATGCCGAGGCCCGCCTCCACAGCGTCCGCGAGGTTCACGGCGAATTCGTCCGGCAGCGGCGTTCCGCAGTAGCTCCACACCGGCACCAGCAGATCGAAGCGCGCAAGGTAGGCGCGCTCCGCGAAGCAGTCCGGCGATTTCTCGACCGTTACGGCGCAGCCCACGCCCTCCAGAATCCCCCGGAACCGCCGCGTCAGGCCCTGTGGATCGTGCCCGCTCCAGCCGCCAGAGAGCATCAATGCGCGCTTCTCCATGCCGTCAACCCCTTCACATTCATTTAATCGATTTAATTATACGGTCGATCCTCCCTTTTGTCAATGGACAACCGATTTCATTTTCCCGGTACAAATCGTATTGACTGTACAAGAGCAATTCTCGTCGATAGATTATCGTGATGCATACATTGCAAGCCGGCCGTTCCTGTGTTACTTTTCTCAAAATTGTCTTGACGGGGGGAAGATTTTATGCTATATTATGTAGCGTGCTACAGATAGAAATGGGGGTTCACAATGCCGGACAGGGACATTGGGTATCTGATCAAAAACATCAACGACAAGCTGAAGGCCAGGGCGGACGCCGAGCTGAAGAAGTACAGGCTGACCCTGGCGCAGAGCCGGGTGCTGGCGTATCTGTGCAGCCGCGGCGGTCAGGCCACGCAGAAGGAGATCGAGGTCTATCTGGAGGTGTCCCATCCCACCGTCGTGGGGATCGTCTCCCGGATGGAGCAGAACGGCTACGTCACTTGCTGGCCCAGCGCGGACAGGCGCAACAAGAACGTGAAGCTCACCGCCCAGGCCGAGGCCATCGGCATGGATATGGAGCAGGACATCCGCGCAAACGAACGGGCGCTGCTGGCCCCCTTCTCCCCGGAGGATCAGAAGCGCCTGCGCGAAATGCTGCTCGTGATTTCCAGGAATCTGGACTGAATGAAAGCCGATAGGGGTCGGCTTTCATTTCGGCATTATATGTAGCATGCTACATGTATACAAGGAGGAAAGAACATGCTGAAAACCCTTTCCCGGAGCCTTCGCCAGTACAGACGGGGCTCGCTAGTGACCATCTGCCTGTCCATACTGGAGGCGGCGTTTGAGATTCTGATTCCGCTGTGCATGGCGGAGCTGATCGACCGGGGGATCGACCTGGGGGACATGGCGGCGGTCTGGAAGTTCGGGATCGCCATCCTGATTTTCGCCGCGCTCCAGCTGCTGACGGGCGTGCTCTCCGCCCAGGTGGCCGCGAAGACCGCCGTGGGCTTCTCCGCCAACCTGCGGCAGGACATGTACGACAACGTGCAGACCTTCGCCTTTTCCAACATCGACCGCTTCTCCACCGCGTCCATCGTGACCCGCCTGACCACCGACGTGACCAACATCCAGAACGCCTATCAGATGCTGATCCGCATGGCGGTGCGCGGCCCGGTGATGCTGCTGTTCTCCATGATCGTGTCCTTCCGCATCAACACCACGGTGGCGCTGATCTTCCTCGGGGTGATTCCCATCATGGCGGTGCTGCTGCTGCTGATCATCCGCAGGGTCAACCCCATCTTCGGCCGCGTGTTCCGCACCTACGACGAATTGAACAACGTGGTGCAGGAGAACGTGCGGGGCATCCGCGTGGTCAAGTCCTTCAACCGGGAGGACTACGAAATCGGCAAGTTCAGGGGCATCTCCAAGTCCATTTACGAGGATTTCGCCGCCGGAGAGCGGATGCTGGCCTTCAATTCGCCCATCATGCAGTTCTTCATGTACGCCTGCATGATTCTGATCTCCTGGATCGGCGCAAAGGCCATCGTGCTGAGCGGCAACAACGCGGCCCTGGGCATGACCACCGGCGATCTGACGGCGCTGTTCTCCTACGCAACCCAGATTCTGATGGCCCTGATGATGCTGTCCATGATCTTTGCCATGATGATCATCTCCCTCGCCTCCGCACGGCGCATCGCGGAGGTTCTGGACGAAAGGACCGACATCGACAACCCCGCCGATCCCGTGCTGGAGGTTCGGGACGGCTCCATCCGCTTCGAGCACGTGGACTTCGCCTATGCGTCCAAGGCGGACAAGAAGGTGCTCCGCGACGTGAACCTGTCCATCGCCTCCGGCGAGACGGTGGGCATCCTCGGCGGCACCGGCTCCTCCAAATCGAGCCTGGTGCAGCTCATCCCCCGGCTCTATGACGTGACCGGAGGCAGGCTGACCCTGGGCGGCGTGGACGTACGCAATTACGATCTGGAGGTGCTGCGCAGCGCCGTCGCCATGGTGCTGCAGAAGAACGAGCTGTTCTCCGGCACGATCCGGGAGAACCTGCGCTGGGGCAACGAGCGCGCCACGGATGCGGAGATTGAGGAGGCCTGCCGCCTCGCCTGCGCCGACGAGTTCATACAGGGCTTCCCGGACAAGTACGATACCCACATCGAGCAGGGTGGCAGCAACGTCTCCGGCGGCCAGAAGCAGCGGCTCTGCATCGCCCGGGCCTTGCTGAAGAAGCCGAAGGTGCTGATCCTGGACGACTCCACCTCCGCCGTGGACACCCGCACGGACGCGGCCATCCAGAGGGCCTTCGCCGCGTTCCTCCCGGACACCACCAAGATCATCATCGCCCAGCGGGTCAGCTCCGTGCAGCACGCGGATCAGATCATCGTGATGGACGACGGCCGGGTGGCTGCGGTCGGCAGGCACGACGAGCTGCTCAAGACCTGCGCAATCTATCGGGAAGTGTACGAATCCCAGAAAAAGGGAGGCAGTGAAGATGAATAAAAAGAGGATTCCCCAAGCCGAAGCCATGCCGCCGAGGGCGCAGCTCGATCTCAGGACGCTGGGCAGACTCCTGTCCTACATGAAGGACTACAGGGGCCAGCTGATCTTCGTGGCGGTGTGCATCCTGCTCAGCGCCATCGCGTCCGCAGCCTCGGCGCTGTTTTTGCAATCGCTGATCGACGACTACATCGCGCCGCTGCTCACCAGCTCCGCACCGGTGTTCACCCAACTCCTGAAGGCGCTGATCCTGCTCGGCGCGGTGTACCTGATCGGCGTGCTGGCCACGCTGCTCTACAACCGGACCATGGTGACCATCGCCCAGGGCACGCTGAAGCGGATTCGCGACGAGATGTTCGAGAAGATGCAGCGCCTGCCCATCCGTGCCTTTGACACCCGCACCCACGGCGACATCATGAGCCTCTACACCAACGATACCGACACCCTCCGCCAGATGATCGCCCAGTCCATGGCACAGCTCGTGTCCTCGGTGTTCA
>JBJEJN010000050.1:0-17627 GCA_051878085.1 Aristaeellaceae bacterium
AGATATTCATTGATGCTCTTGCCAAGGCTCTGGCGGAAGAGCACGCCCAGGCGGCCGGAGGAGACGTTCACCGCATCCGAGATGCTCTGAACGGAGATTTCGTGGTCGCCGAAGTGCAGCTGGATGTACTGCATGGCGCTCTCGACGATGCGCGGAACGGCTTTCCCGGAATCTTCCTCGCCGCAATCAGCCTGGGCGAGCACGAGCCTTCGCACGTGGGAGATGAGCATCTGCGGTTCGTGGAAGTAGCAGCAGTCCTCGACCTCCGGCATGCGCGCCTCGCCATTGGAGTGCAGATAGCTGCACAGCAGCCAGTAGGCATTGTGCAGGGCGGCGATGTCATTGCAAGCAATGCGCTGCTGCAGGTAGACGGTGAAGCGGTCGAGGTCTTCGCCGAGTTCCCTGGTGCGCCAGCGGATGCTGGCGAAGGGGAAGGCCTGTTCCGTGGAGATATAGGTCTGACGATCCAACTCCTTGAACGTCTTTGTGGAATTCGAGCAAAACGCTGCGTTGAACTGCATCAGCGGCAGCAGACGGAAGTATCGCTCGCGGAATTCCGGAAGAGTGCAGGGCTCTGCTCCGGTAAAGATGCTCACGGAGCGACCAATGGTGGTGTCCAGTATGCTGCGCAGCTTGGCCACGATTCCTAGCAGCCCCTGATAGCCCTGATGGGCGTCCCTTGGAGAGACGAAGCCGAGGATCAGGAACGAGCCGAAGCCAAAGCGGATCGGAATGCTGCTGTCGATATACTTTGCGGAAATGGTGTCCTCCGCGCGCACGGTGTTTTCATAGACGATGCGGTCGAAGTGCTCCTTGTTTGTGACGAAAGGCGTGTGCACACCGATGACGATGAAATAGTATTTGTACATGGAGACGGCGTAGAGCACGGGGTCTGCGCGTTCCGTCAACGGTTCCGCAGTGCGGTGATTGAAGTAATCCCGCAGACTTTGGCGCAGCGCAGCCTGATTGCGCCGCTTCTTGGCGATGGCGCTGTTGGAAAGCTCAATCAGACGCTGCGAGAAGCTCATGGGCGTGATTTGCGTCTTGAGAAGATAGTCCGCCACCCCGTGGGCGATTGCGCTCTTGGCATATTCAAATTCATCGTAGGAGGAGATGATCAGGATCTGCATGTCGGGATCGAGCCGGCGCGCCTGCTCAATCAGCTCCAGACCGGTCAGAGAGGGCATGATGATGTCCGTGATGAGCAGATCGGGATGATGCTGCTTCACGAGGCGCAGGGCGTCCAGGCCGTTGGTCGCCGTGCCGACCACAACGTAACCCAGCTCCTTCCATTGAATGGATTTCTTCAGATCCTCTATTACGAGATAATCATCATCGGCAATAATCACAGTAGACAGTGGCATAGGTGAATCCTCAGCATTTGACTTTATGAACCTACTATACAACAGCTTCGATGCAATTTTCAAGGAAACAACGTAAAATCAGTTCAGAATTGTAAAAAACAGTCGGATTCTGTATCGAAAGCGCCAATAAAAATGAATATAATACAGCTATAAAATGGAGCGGCATGAAAGGCGCAGGGAAATGCGGTGCTACTGCCGGTTCCGTGTGGAGTGATATGCGTGTCTGAGAATCAAAACGTCCTGTTTCGGGCGGAGCACATCAACAAGAGCTTTGGAGCCGTTCGCGCCCTGAAGGACTTTTCCATCGAGATCATGCCCGGCGAGGTGCGCGGACTGGTGGGGGAGAACGGCTCGGGAAAATCCACCTTCTCCTCCATTGTTGCCGGAATCCAGCGTGCGGACAGCGGAAAGATGTATCTGGACGGTGAAGAATACCATCCCGCCGGAACCATCGATGCGATGGAAAAGGGCGTGAGCATGGTCGTTCAGGAGCAGGGAACCATTGGCATGATTACTGTTGGCGCAAACATCTTCTTCGGTCAGGAACAGCGCTTTGTAAAGCACTGCGTGCTCAACGTGAAGGCACTGAATCGTGCGGCGAAGGAGGCGCTGGTGAAGATCGGCGTTAAGGACATCGAGCCGGACGAGATGATCGACCGCCTGACCTTTGAAAACCGCAAGCTGGTGGAGCTGGCGCGCTCCCTGGAGCGCATGCCGAAGCTGTGGATCATCGATGAGACCACCACGGCGTTGACCGTCTCCGGCCGCGAGCTGCTCTACAGGCTGATGAGCGAGGTCAGGGCCAGCGGAAGCTCTGTGCTGTTCATCTCCCACGATATCGACGAGATCATGGACAAGTGCGACACGCTGACCATACTGCGCGACGGCGACCTGACAGCCAATCTGACCAAGAGCGAATTCGAGCCGAATCGCATCCGCCAGCTGATGATCGGACGCGAGCTGTCCGGTCACTACTACCGCGAGGACAGCGGCGAGGACATCTCCGACGAGGTGGTGCTCCGCGCCGAGCACGCGGAGACCGACACGCTGCACGACATCACCCTCGCGCTGCACAGGGGAGAGATTCTGGGCATCGGCGGCCTGAGCGACTGCGGCATGCACGAGCTCGGCAAGCTGCTCTACGGCCTGATCCCGCCGTCCTCCGGCACAGTGCGCGACCGCAATGGGGAGATCGTCCGCAGCGCGGCGTGGGCGGTCCGGCACAGCATCGGCTACGTCTCCAAGAACCGCGACGCCGAATCCATGATGCCCATCTGCAGCATCAAGGACAACATCTGCCTGCCGTCCCTGAAGGATCTCACGCCCGTCGGCCCCATCTCGCCGAAGAAGCAAAAGGAGCTGGCGAAGAAGTGGGCGCAGGAGATGGAGGTTAAGGCGGAGAACATCAACGTCTTCTGCAACCGCCTGAGCGGCGGCAACAAGCAGAAGGTGGTTCTGGCAAAGTGGCTGGGAAAGGGCGCGGACATCCTGATCCTGGATTGCCCCACCCGCGGCATCGACGTGGGCACCAAGGCGGCCATCTACCATCTGATTGAAAAGCTCAAGCAGGAGGGCAAGTCCATCATCCTGATTTCCGAGGAGCTGCAGGAGCTGATCGGCATGTGCGACCGCGTGCAGCTGATGAAGGACGGCCGGATGTCCGGCGAGTTCCTGCGCAGCGAGGGCCTGACCGAGGCGAAGCTGATTCAGAAAATGATCTGAGGTGGAAGCGATGAAAGATACAAACGGCATCAACATCCGGGAGACGCTGCTCCATTATTTCTCGTTCATCGGTCTGCTGATCGTGGCGGTGCTCTTCGAGCTGCTCACCGGCGGCAAGCTGCTGGGAAGCAGGAACATTATGAACATCTTCAACAACTTCTTCACCATCGGCCTTGCCGCCATGGCGTACAGCTTCATCATGGCGCTGGGCGAGCTCGACCTCTCCGTCGGCGCGATCGTGGGCATCTCCGCGGCCATGGCCGCCTTTGCGGGCAAGCTGAACGTGAAGCTCATCCTTCCCGCAGCGGTGGCGACCGGCCTGCTGGTGGGCCTTCTGAACGGGGTCTGCATCGCAAAGCTGAACACAGCCTCCTTCATCGGTACCCTGGCGGTCTCCTTCGTCATGCGCGGCATCACCACCTGGACGCTGAACGGCTCCGTGGGCGTGGACGTGTCCGTGCGGGCCTTCGATCAGAACTGGGTCAAGATTAGCGTGTTCTGCGTGCTGCTGATTGTGCTGTACGTGCTGTATGAGCACTGCGCGTTCGGCAAGCACTGCCGGGCCGTGGGCGCATCCATGAAGTCCGCGGAGCAGTCCGGCGTGCGCATCGTCAGAACGCGCATGGCGGCGTTCGTCCTGCTGGGCGCGATCTGCGGTCTGGTCGGCTTCTTCACGCTGATCCGTGCGTTCACCGCCTCGTCCAGCACGGGCAACGCCTTCGAGTTCGACGTGCTGCTGGCGATCCTGTTCGGCGGAATGCCCCTCAGCGGCGGCTGGCCGGTGCGCTTCCGCTCCGCCGTGATCGGTGCGGTGACGATGGCGATTCTCAAGAGCGGCATGTCGCTGGTGGGCTTGGACGGCTTCTCCCAGGCGGTCGTCAAGGGCGTCATCCTGATCGCCGTCGTCGCGATCTCCTTCGACCGCAAGAATGCCGGCGTGATCAAATAATGCGATTTGCGGGGAACACCCGTAGATAATAAAGGAGGAACAACACATGAAAAAGCTCATTGCACTGGTTCTGACCCTTGCACTGCTGTGCAGCGCATGCCTCTGCGGCGTCGGCGCTGCCGAGACCAAGACTTCTTTCACCATCGGCGTTCCGTGGTCCACGTCCAACACCGATCCCACCTGGGTTTCCATCACGAACATCATCAAGGCCGTGATCGAAGCTGCGGGCGGCGAAGCGATCTTTGTTGAAACCGACCTGACGGCCGACGGCCTGATCAACAACATCACCGAGCTCATCAGCCGCGGCGTGGACGGCGTGCTCTTCATGCCCGCCTCCGACTCCATGCTGCTGGCCGTGGACGCGCTGTGCAGCGAAGCGGGCGTCTACTGGGGCACCTTCTTCCGCACCATCAGCGACGATTCCATCCGCGAGGCCGTCTACGCCTCCGAGTGGTACGCCGGCGCGGTCTATGAGAACGACGAGCTCTGCGGCGCGAACATCGTCAAGACCATGGCGGAGCAGGGCGTGACCAACCTGGGCGTGATCAACATCGCCAAGGGCGACACCTCCTCTGACCTGCGCGACGCGGGCGCTGCCATCGGCGCGGAGGAAGCCGGTGTGACCATCCTGAACACCACCTACGGCATCAGCGTGACCACCGACATGACCAAGACCATCGAGAGCTACATCGCCGCATATCCGGAAATGGACGGCATCCTGCTGCTGGGCACCTACTGCGCAGACGCAACCGCCACCATCCTGAAGGCGCTGTCCGACCACGGCCTCGCCGGCACGGTGAAGTATGGCCGCATCGACTGCGAAGCCGGCATGGGCGAGTACCTGGATCAGGGCGTCTTCCACGTCTGCTACGGCTGCCAGCAGCAGATCGACCCCATGATCGGCGCCGTCATCCTGGTCAACAAGGTCATGGGCTGCCCGATCGTTGAGGATGGCCCCACCATCATCAACACCCCCTACCTGCCTGTGACTACCTCTCAGGAGGCTGCGGACTTCACCACCTACTTCCTCGACAGCAACATCTACACCAACGAGGAGATCGCCTCCACCTTCATCAAGGCCAACAACCCCGAGGTGTCCCTGGACTACATCAACGCGATCCTGGCCGACTTCTCCATCGAAGAGGTCAAGTCCCGTCACTCCTGACGTACAGTCATTGCGGGAAGCGCGCACCGCGCGCTTCCCGGTTCCCGCATTGAATCTCAATCGAAGGATGGTAACACCATGAAAAATCTGTTGTTGAAGACGGGGAAGACGCTCGCGCTTCCGGCCATTGTCTATTGCCTGTTCCTTTTGATGTGCTTCAACCGATTCAGCAACTGGAACTGCATCTACACGATCTTTGTGCAATCCCTGATCCCGACGATCACGGCCTACGCCGTCGCATACGGGAATATCGCCGGTCTGTTTGACTTCACCATCGGCGCGCGCGTGGTGATCTCCGCGCTCTGCGGAGGACTGCTCTCCATGAAATTCGGCATGCCCGGGCTGATCCTCGGCGCATTCGGTTCCGCGCTTCTGCTGGCTTTCGTCACCGGGATTCTGAACAACCTGCTCAGGATTCCGTCTCTCGTGCTGACGATGGGCCTCACCATGATCTACGAAGTACTCGGCGCGAAGCTGGCGGGCAGCTACGGCTACGTACAGCTTGACAGAGCCTATACATATCTTGGTTCTTCTCCCTACATCATCCTACTGTTCCTGCTCTCCGCGGTGGTTTTTTACTTTATTCTGAACAACACCAAGTTCAGCTACAACATGCGGGCGGTGGGAAGCAACGAGGCCGTCGCGCGCAACGCCGGCATCCGTGTGGACGGCGTCAAGCTCAAGACCTTCGTCTACGGCGGCATCTTCATCGGCATGGCGTCGCTGCTGACGATCAGCCAGTCGGGCTCCGTGGGCGCGCAGACGAACCTGGGCAGCGTGTCCGTCGTGTTCAAGCCCCTGATCAGCATCCTGCTGGCGCTGGTTTTGCAGCGCATCTGCGATTTGACCGTTGGCATTTTTGTGGCGCAGTTTTCCCTGAACATCATCTTCATCGGTCTCATCGCGCTCGGCATGCCGGACACCGCGCAGAATGTATTCCTGGGCGTGTTCCTGCTGCTGGTCATGATCGTGTTCAACAATTCCGAGCGCATTCGCCTCTACTTTCAGCACAAAAAGAACCATGCCAAAGGAGTGACTGCATGATGAAATTCCCCGAGATTTCCCTGGAAGAACGCCTGGCCAAGCTCGCCCCGAAGAAGGGCGGCGTGCTGCAGGTCGTGATCGACAGCGACACCAAGAACGAGGTGGACGATCAGTTCGCCATCGCCTATGCGCTGCTGTCTCCGGACCGCCTGAACGTGCAGGCCGTCTATGCCGCGCCCTTCTCATCTACCTTTTTCGTGGAGCGCCTGCGCAGCGAGGACGAGGCTCTGCCGATGACCTCTGATGTGGGTGAGGGCATGCGACAGAGTTTGGAGGAGTCGCGCAAGCTGCACCGCCTGCTGGGCATTGACCCCGCCGGGCGTACCTTCGCCGGTTCTGACCACTACATGACGGAAAAGGACGTTCCGGTGGAGAGTGAAGCCGCGCGCGACCTGGTTCGCCGCGCCATGAGCAGCGACGAGACGCTGTACGTGCTTGCAATCGGCGAAATCACGAACATCGCCTCCGCAATCCTGATGGAGCCGGAGATCATCAAGAAGATCGTCATCGTTTGGCTGGCCGGACAGCCCACCGACTGGCCCACCGCCCTGGAGTTCAACCTCGGCCAGGACGTGATTGCATCCCAGATCGTGCTCGACTGCGGAGTTCCGCTTGTTCTCGTGCCCTGCATGTCCGTGGCATCCAACCTGACCACCACCGGCCCGGAGCTGGAGCACTACATCAAGGGAAAGAGCGCCATCGGCACCTTCCTCGCGGACACCGTCATCAGCCAGCTGAACCAGAAGGTCGGCAACATCTGGCTGAACCTGATCCACATGACCTACAACAAGGGCCTCGACGACTACGGCGACGACACCCCCTGCACCGACACCATGCTTGCGCCCTCCCGCATCATCTGGGACATTTCCACCGTGGCTTACGTGGTGAACCACAACTGGTGCCCGTCCACGATTGTGCCCACGCCCATCCTGAACGACGACATCACCTGGGCGACGGCGGATGCGCGCCGCCATCCGATGCGCGTCGTGAATTTCTGCTACCGCGATGCAATCTTCGGCGACATGTTTGCAAAGCTTCAGACCGCACCCAAATAAAGCGCGAGGCTGTCTTTGTCCGAAGCGATACGGGATCACATGTCTGGCATGTGATGGGCTATTTCAGCCATACTGCCGTCTAAAGCGTGGTTTCCCAAAACACCAAAACAGCCGCGAACCAGAAATTCTTTTCTCTGACTCGCGGCTGTTTCATGGCGATCAGCGGGTCGAGGCCGCACTCATGGAATATGAAAAAAAGCTCTCAACCCACGAATTTCTCCGTAAGTTGAGAGCTTTTTGGGGTTCATCACGGAAACATGGGGAATTGACAGAAAAAGGGGAGACAAAAGGAGCATGAAAGACTTACAGGAAATGTCTCTGACCTCTTTGCATTCCGAGCCCAGTCCTTGAAAGCGCTTGCAGCTCTTGATCGCGTTGGATTATCTATCTGCATCCCAAAAGACAATTGATGACATCTCTCGCCTCAATCTGAAAAGGCAGACCTTGAAGCGTGCCTCGCTTTTCAATCGTCGCCGAAGCCGCCTGTTCCCATTCTGACGAAGAAATCGTATCCATACCCATCTCATGCAAACTGGTTGGGATTCCTACTGCACAGCAGAGCTCAACGTATGCATCAATCTCCGCCTGCGGAACATTCGCATACATCAGCATGGGGATTGTCGCAAAGCCGACGCGCAGACCATGAGGGCAGGCGTGCGCCTGCGAAAAATGCAAAAACATCTCATCCATCGCATGCGCAAGCCCCATGTTACAAGCTGTCCACAGGGGCCCGCAGTTGTGCAGAATCATGGACAGCACGCTTTCGAACGCGGGCGTGATTCGGTGTTGCCGGAGCGCCTCCATCGCCTGCGGCGCACGCTCTCGCATGATCTCCACCGCTAGGCGCAAGCCACGGGTGGACAGATCAGGGTAGCTTGACTCCTTTCCGGACAGTGCAAGGTTGCACAGTCCCTCATAGTAGGTACAGGTGATATCGCCGATTCCAGCCGCCAGGGCCTGCGGCGGATTGTCCAGCATGATGCCGGTGTCTACCAGTGTCAGATCCGGTGCGTTGTCCATGCGCCAGTAATCTACGATGGTGTTTCCATCGTCGGAATAGATGACGCTCAGCGTGGAGATCGGCGCATTGGTTGCGGCAAGCGTCGGCACCAGGATGACCTTCACCGGCGTGAAATGCGTGATTCCCCGGGCGAAGTCCATGCCCCGTCCACCGCCGATGCCGACCACCGTGTCAAAGCCCTCCGCCCGCACGTAATCCGCGACGGCACGAATGTTCCTCTCTGAGGGAATCACATCCACAATTTCACGGAATTCATAGCTCATTTCCGCACGCATCGAATCACAGTCCCCGGCCTTTGCACGGAAGCCTGCATAGCGCAGGTTTTCCATCTCCAGCTGTGGCTGAAGCGCCTCTGCAGTGGATGCACGCATTGCCCTTTCAATCACCGGCTCCACGCGCTCGGGAATGGCCGCCACCAGAATCAGCAGCTTTTTGCCGATGCTCGCGGCATAGCGCGGCAGCTCTGCCAGCGCACCCTCATACTGCACATATCGCCTGCTGACGTGAAACTCATAGTAGCTCATGGCATCAGAACGCGATGGTATCCGGATCGATGGCTGGTTCGCAGCAGCCCTCCATGCCGGAAATCAGCGTCACATCCTCCTGCGACAGTTCAAAATCAAAAATGTTCAGATTCTCCCGGATTCTTGCAGGCGTTACAGATTTTGGCAATGGAACAAAGCCCATCTGAATGCTCCAGCGCAGGCAGATCTGCCCGGCCGAGCGCCCGTACTTTTCACACAGGGACTGTATCTGTTCCGATTTGAACACCTGACCGGTGCCAAAGGGACTGTACGCCTCGATCACGATGCCCTTCTCCTTGCAGTAGCGCACGATTTCCGGCTGCGTCACGCCGGGGCAGAGCTTGAGCTGATCGACCATGGGCATGACCTTTGCATCCTCCATGAGCATCTCGATGTGATGCGGCATGAAGTTGCTCACGCCGATGGCGCGGATGCGTCCCTGGGCGTACAGTTCCTCGAAGGCGCGCCAGGTGCCCTTGGTGGCCTCCCTCCAGATCGTCCTGTACTGGATGGGATTCGGCCAGTGAATCAAATACAGATCCAGATAATCCGTCTCCAGATTCGCAAGCGTCAGTTCAAAGGCCTCCATGGTAGCGCGATAGCCATGGCAGGCGTTGCGGAGCTTGCTGGTGATGAACAGCTCCTCGCGCGGCACGTCGCACGCCTTGACTGCCTTTGCGACGACGGGCTCGGTGAGATAGGCTGCGGCGGTATCGATGAGCCTGTATCCCTCGTTGATTGCCTGTGCAAGGGGTGCAACCGCGCCCTCCCCCTGCGCCTGATGCGTGCCGATGCCGATGCACGGCATCTGTACGCCATTGCTGAGCGTGTAATGCATCATTTTGTGTTCCTCATATTCTGAACCCGCAGGACGGAATTCCTCAGGTTCCGGCTGATCTGTTCAAAGTCGCGATTCTTCAGCGCGTCGTGCTCCTGGAACATCCAGTCGCCGCCCGCCGCCAGAACCTTGGGGCACTTGAGGAAGGGCAGGAAGTTTTCACCGTCCAGATTGCCGGTCACGATGAAGCGCATCTTCGGGAAGGGGCCGCTCAGGTTCTCAATGGTGGGAATACCTCCCATCTGGTACACCGGGAAGAATTTCACGATTTCGAGCCCGTGCTCGTTTGCGGACATCAGATCCGATGCGGTGACGCAGCCCGGCACCACCGGAACGCCCTGCTTGCAGCACAGATCCACGATCTTCTCGCTGTAGCCCGGCAGCACGAGGAACTTTGCGCCGAGGTCGATGGCCTCCCTGGCCTGATCCACGGTGAGAATCGTGCCCGCACCGGCGACGATCTCCGGAACCTCGCGGATGATGTTCTTCAGATTCAGCATGGCGTGGTCGTCGCGCATCAGCACCTCCAGCACCGGCAGACCGCCGTCCACGAGCGCCCGTGCAGCGGGAACCGCGCTGTCGGTCTCGGCATAGGCCAGGATGGGGCAAATGCCCGTCACATTGAGTACATCCGTCATGAACATATTTCTCTCTCCCTTCGCTGTTTACCAATCAATTTGAATGCCCGTCATTTCGGACAGGGCGGTCAGGTTGTCCACCATGGCGTCTGTGAGCGCAATCATCCCGGCGGCCAGCGCGCTCTGGCGCTTGTTCCACTCGATTTCGCCCGGCAGGTAGATCTGATCCGCGCCCTTTGCCTTGGGCCTGGACTTGAGATCCTCCACCAGTTGGTGGACGCGCGCCTCAAACAGCTCGCGCGGCATGATCTGGGCGATGTCGATGGCGATGAAGGCATTGCCCGTGTTGTTTTTCGTCTTCATGTCCAGATTCCAGCTGGGCACCTCGCTGGCAATGCCTGCACCCGTGAGCACGGAGGCGAGCATCTCCACCAGCATGGCCAGACCATAACCCTTGTGCGCGCCCACCGGGAGCAGGAAGGATTCATAGGGGAAGCCGCTGGGATCGTTGGTGGGCTGCCCCTCCTTGTCCACCAGCCATCCGCTGGGAACGGACTTGCCGCTCTCCTTGGCCATGATGACCTTGAGCGCCGCAACATTGCTCAGCGCCATATCCAGGAAGATGGTCTGGTTCTCCTTGTAAGGCACGGCAAAGGAGAACGGATTGTTGCCGATGGCCACGCCGCTGCTGTTGGGCACGGCCATGTTGGGGTCGGTATTGCTCATCGCAAGGCCGATCATGCCGTTTTGCGCCGCCAGATTTGCATAATAACCGGCTGCACCGAAGTGGCAGCTGTTGTGCACGCCCACATAACCGATGCCGCACTTGCGGGCCTTTTCCATCGCCAGATTCATGCCCTTGCAAGCCGAAACCATGCCAAAGGCACAGTTTCCATTGATGACCGCCCAGCCAAGGCCCTCCTTTTCCACCTCCGGCACCGCCTTCGGATCAAGGCCGCCCGCCTGACATTTCTGAATGTACTGATACAGGTTCTTCGTGCCGTGGGACAGCACGCCGAAGGTGTCGGTCGTCACCAGCGTATCCGCAACGGTCTTAGCATCCTCCGCGCTGACGCCGGTATGAATCAGCGCCTTGTTCGTAAAATCCCACAGCGCGTCAATTTTGATCGTTTTCATTCTTCCACATCCCCCTTGTCAGCCTCCCAAATAGGCCTTTTTAATTGTTGGATCGTTGATCAGTACGGAGGAATCGCCCTGCGTCGCCACATGCCCTACCTCCAGCACATAGGTGCGCTTGGAAATGGACATCGCCATGAAGGCATTCTGCTCCACGATCACGATCGGAATCTTGCTTTCCTTGTTGATGCGCACGATGATGTCGAACATGTCGTCAACGATGACGGGCGCAAGTCCCAGCGAGGGCTCGTCCAGCAGCAGCAACTTGGGCTTACACATCAGCCCGCGCGCGATGGCCAGCATCTGCTGCTCACCGCCGGACAGACTGCCCGCCAGCTGCTTCTGACGCTCCTTGAGACGCGGGAAGATGTCGTAGACCTTCTCCATGCGCTCGGCAAGCTGACTCTTGGACAGGGTGAGGGTATATGCACCCATCTCCAGATTCTCTTCGACGGACAGCGCAGAAAACACCTCTCGTCCCTCCGGGACGTAAACGATCTTTTCCCGCACAATGCGGTGGGTGGACCACTTGCTGATGGTCTTTCCCTCGTATTCGATGGTGCCTCTGGCAGGCGTGTTGATGCCCATAATGGTTTTCATCAGGGTGGTTTTTCCAGCGCCGTTGGCGCCGATGATGGAGACGATGTCGTTGCCGGAGGCCTCAAACGATACGTTGAACAGGGCCTGCACCTTGCCATAGTAAACATCGATATTATTGACCTTCAGCATCGTTATCCCTCCTTGTTGATGGGCTTGTAGCGGTCGCCAAGGTAGGCGCTGATGACGATCGGGTCGCTCTGAATCTCCTTCGGCGTGCCCTCGGCGATCTTTGCGCCAAAATTGATGACCGTAATCCGGTGGCTGATGTTCATGACCACGTCCATGTTGTGCTCGATGAGGAACAGATCGATGCCGGATTCAAATACCTTCAGCAGCAGATCCACAAACTCCACGCGCTCGGAGGGGTTCAGACCCGCCGCAGGCTCGTCCAGGAACAGCAGTCTGGGATCGTTCATCAGCGCGCGCCCGAGCTCGGTCATCTTCTGACGGCCATAGGCAATGTTGCCGACATACTCGTCCTTCAGCTTGTAGATGCCGATGTAGTTGAGCATCTCATCTGCCCGTTCGGAGATTATCTTTTCCTCCCTGGCCGTTCGGAAGGGGTTGACGATGAAGGACGCGAAGCCCTGGGTCGTCTTGGAATGCATGCCCACCATCAGATTTTCCTTGACCGTCAGCGACGGATACAGCTTGAGGTTCTGATAGGTGCGATTGATGCCCGTGGCCGCAATCTCGTAGGGCGGGCGGTTGGTGATCTCCGTCTCCCCGTGAAACACCCGTCCGGACGTTGCGGGGAAGGAACCGGTAATCATGTTGATGGTCGTACTCTTGCCGGAGCCGTTCGGCCCGACCAGGGCGTGAATGGTTCTGGAGGACATTTCAAGGCTCAGATCGTTTACGGCGCACAGTCCGCCGAAGCGCTTTGTCAGGTGTTCCAGCTTCAATACCGTGCTCATTGCGCGTCGCCTCCTTTTGTGCTGGTTTTAACTGCCTTCCGCTGAAACAGGCGGAGCAGCTTGCTGTCCCTCCCAACCAAACTGACGAGGCCGTAGGGCATGAAGATGACGAACAGCAGGGCGATGATGGAGAAGATCAGCCAGTAGTAGGACTCCAGGAAGCGCAGAATCTCCGGCACGACCATGACGAACACCGTGCCGATAACAGCTCCGGGCACGCTGCCGATGCCGCCGATGATCAACATGAACACGTAGTTGATGGAGAAGTTGATGGTATACTCATCCGGGAAGATGAAGCGGATGAAGTGGGCGTAGAGGCAGCCCGCAATGCAGCCGTAGACTGCGCAGAGGGTGAAGGCCATGATCTTGGGCCACGCAACATTCACGCCGGAGGTCTCCAGAGCATCGGGATTGTCCTTGATGGCCTTGAGCATCCTGCCCCACTTGCTTTTGACCACGCGCTGCGCGAAGATCAGCAGGATGACGACGAATACGAGGTACAGATAAAAAGTTGGCACATTCTTTTTGAATGCATAGCCGAAGAGCTCAAAGGGCGGAATGCCGTTTACACCGGCAGAGCCGCCGGTAAAATTGATGGCGTTGGTAATCAGGATGCGCACAACCTCGGAGAAGCCGATGGTGGTCAGCGCGAGATACACGCCCTTCAGGCGCAGCGAGGGATAGCCCAGACAGATTCCGATCAGCAGGCCCATGACGATGGCGGCCAACAGGCCCAGCCATGCGTTCACGTGCAGCTTGGTCGTCAGCAACGCCGAGGTATATGCGCCGAGGGCGAAGATGCCGGCGGTGCCCAGGTTCATCTGACCGGTGAGTCCAGTGATGAAGTTCAGACCCGTTACGATGATGATGCTGATCAGCACCTGTACCATCAGGTTGGTATAGTACTGCTTCTTGAGGAAGAGTGGCAGCAGTGCGGCGATGATCACAAACACAGCCAGAAAGATGACAGAACCGCTGATTCTACGCTTTTTCATGAACAATCGCCTCCCGTCAGTTCTGCTTCCGCCCGAGGATGCCGGAGGGACGGAACAGCATGAACAGTATCAGCAACACAAAGGAAATGCAGTCCTTATACATGGAGGGCAGCACCATGCTGGCCAGGTTCTCCACGATGCCCAGCACCATGCCGCCGACAATTGCGCCGGGAAGATAGCCGAAGCCGCCGATGACGCCGGCGCACAGCCCCTTCAGGCCGATCATGCCCGTCATGGAAAGCTGCACGTTGTACAGCGGGATGATCAGCATGCCGATGCAGGTGCAGATCGCCGCGCTTAGACCGATCGTGGCCGCGATGTTCATCGGAACGTTAATGCCCATCAGCGATGCCGCGTACTTGTTGTTTGCAACCGCACGCATGGATTTGCCGATCTTCGTCTTTTGCAAAAACAGGGTCAGCGCAACCGTGATGAGGGTGCACACGATGATGATGACGACCAGAGATTTGCTGATCACGACGTTCCCAAGGTTGAAGGTGCCCTTCAGGAAATCGTCCAGGCCAAAGGGCATGGGGCCCCAAATCAGGCGCACGCCCTCGGTGATGATGCGGCCCATGATGACCGTGCCGATGGTCGCAAACAGGTTCGTGGAGTGCTTGCTCAGCGGGTTGAACACGATCAGCGCAACGACGACGCCGAACAGGAACATGGTCACAATCGAGAAAAAGATGGCCAGTGGCGCCGGCAGGCCCAGTCCCAGCATATAGGTTCCGGCAAATACATAGGCGCTGAGCATGATAAACTTGTCATGGCTGAAGTTCAGCAAGCCTGTGGCATTCCATATGATGGTATACTCGACGCCGACCAGGGCGTAAATAAACCCCATGGCAATACCGGTGATCAGCACTTGCAGGAATATACTCATTGATTCACTCTCCCTTGCTTCCCGGTAAAATTCTGCGAGCAGGATTTCTCCCACTCGCAGAACCGGATCTGGCATTGTCAATGCGCTTGTGTCTGTCAGTTCAGGGTGACCTTCTCCGCCAGGGCGCAATTCTTCTCCGCGTCGAACTGCACGATGAACAGCGTGGAGTTCAGGTCGTGATTCTCGTCGCAGGTGATGGAGCCCAGCACGGTGTCCAGACCGGAGGTCTCCGCCATGGCTGCCTTGATCGCGGCGGGATCGTCGCTGCCGGCGCGGGTGATGGCATCGGCGACAACGTAGGTGGCAGTGTAGTACAGCGCAGCCAGGCGGTCCACCTCCAGGCCATCCCAGCGCTCGGCATAGCGGGCGATGTAGGCCTGCAGCACCTCGTCGTTGGCGTCGGCGAAGTAGTCGGTGGAGGCGTAGCAGCCATCCAGCGCCGCAGCATCGATCAGCGGAATGTTGGCGGGCATCGGCAGAGCATTCGGGCCGACGTAGTTGATGTCATGCATGCCCAGCTCGTACAGCTGACGGACCACCAGCACAGTGTCGGAGTCATGGGTGAAGGAGAAGATGCAGTCTGCGCCCCAGCTCTTGATCTTCAGCAGCTGCGCGGAGACGTCCGTATCGGCACTGGTCATGCCCTCGGTGTAGGTCTCGATGCCGTAGCCGGCAGCCGCTTCAACCGCAGCGTTCATGGCGGCCATGCCGTAGTCATCGGTGTTGTGGATGATGCCGATCTTGGTCGCACCCAGGGTCTCGGCCGCGAACTTCACCATCACCGTGCCGACCAGCGCGTCGGAAACGGAAATGCGGAAGAAGCAGTCGGACTCATTGTTGCGGATCGCCGGGCTGGTCGCCGCAGAGACGAACGGGATGCCCGCATCCTGGAAGTACTGGAGCGTTGCATTGACCATGCCGCTGGTGGTCGGTCCAATGCAGGCAACAACATCCTCGGACAGGATCTTGTTGACGGAAGTGACAGCGCCCTGGGCGGTGGAAGCATTGTCTACGAACACGATCTCGACGGGACGGCCCAGCAGACCGCCGTTTGCATTGATCTCCTCCGCTGCCAGCAGCACGCCATCCTGCATCAGCAGACCGGATTCGACGAAATCACCGGTGGACATACCGGACAGACCGATCTTGATCGGTTCGCCGGTGGGTTCGGCCAGGCCTGCGGTGGCGACGCACAGCAGCATGGCGACGGTCAGGAACAGAGCGATTAACTTCTTCATTACGATTCCCTCCTATTTTTTATGTACTTTTGCTTGATAAAAGCACCTGTGGATATTATAATACAAATATATGGGTTTGCATAGTCCAAATGTTCAACAATCCTACAATGCTTAATTTGTGGATTTTTGACAAATTTCATCATACCATTCTATTCGAATGGTGATGTAATGCGATGAGAGGTTAAGCCTCGGAAGCTGTGAGGGGGATAAACATGGATAGGACGGTTCTGAAAACGGTGTCCACGGTCGAAGCGGTATCGGATATGCTGGAGAATGACATCTACACGCTGCACTACATGATGGGCGAAAAGATCAAGGAAGTGGAGCTGGTGGAGCGCTACAACGTGAGCCGCAATACGATCCGCGAGGCGATGGCCTATCTGGTCTCCAAGGGGCTTCTCGAGAAAATTGCCAATAAGGGCATTTACGTCAAGGAGATCCTGCCGGACGACATTGCGGAGATCTTCCAGCTGCGTGAGCTGCTGGAGGGCGAGGCCATCCGGCGAATCGTGGCGTGCGGCACGGTCTCTGACCGGCTCTGTGAACTGGCAGACGAAGTATCGCGCTTCAATCCGGATGCGGAGCCGTATGCCAACCGCAACGCGGACATCGCCTTCCATCGCTTTTTGGTGGAGTCTGCGGGAAGCACGCGCCTGATCAACCTCTACGACAATATTCTTTCGGAGGTGAAGCTCTGCATCTTCCAGGCCTGTGCCTTCGTTCCAGGTCGTCCGGAAAACACCGTATTGCACTACAAGCTTGTGAATGCAATGAAGGAGCAGAATGTGGACAAGGCGCTGGATTATCTGTCCACGCACATTGAAAGTGCGATTGAAACATATAAAATCGGCATAGTGAATCATCAAAAGGCATTACAGTCTCGTGAAGCTTCTGCCACCAATTAAGTGTACCTGTGCTTTGTAAATCCCTCTTGCCTATATGTATGTTTATTGGCATTATCAGTTTATTCTATTATCACAGATACTGTCTTGCAGCAGATGGTTTTCAGAATCATCTGCTGTATTTCAACGATCTGCATCCTGATCAAGCCGCTTCTCACCCTTTCCTGCCTTTCAACTGTATTCCCATTCGATCATAGGCACCGTTCGCTCCGCATCTGTTCTTCCCGCAGTTTCTGGATGACGAAATCCCGAAAGAACGGGAACGGGGCGTGTTCATGGCCATCATTATGCTCACCAAATGTGTGTAGTTATGGGTGTTTGGTGAGCGCATAATCACCGAGAGAGCTCTCAGCCAACGGAGAAATACGTGGGTTGAGAGCTATTTTCATATTCAGTGGTGTATGAAATAATTCATTGACAATCTTCCTGTCAAGGCTCTCAATAATGGCCGAATCACGCCTCGAAAAGTTTACCATTAAGAAGCTGATGAGAGCCTTTCCCTTGTCGAGAATGCCGCACACATTGGCCTGCCCGTCCCGGAGAAGCTCAAGGACGTGCTTGCCCAACTGCACAACCGGGAGGACAAGGACATTACGAACGACCCGGGCGAATGACCATCGTCCATCAGTCAAACCGCCGCCGCGATTCGGATTCTCTCCGGATCGCGGATTATTTTTGCATTTGAGGAGGTT
>JBJEJN010000051.1:0-17587 GCA_051878085.1 Aristaeellaceae bacterium
ATCCCGCCGAGAAGATGCACATGATCGGCATCACGGGCACCAAGGGCAAGACCACGACCAGCTTCCTGCTCAAATCCATCCTGGAGGAGGCGGGGAAGAAGGTGGGCCTGATCGGCACGGTGTGCTCGATGATCGGCGACGAGGTGCTGCCCGCCAAGCTCACCACGCCGGATCCGCTGGATACCCAGAAGCTGCTGGCGGAGATGGCCGCGGCGGGCGTGGAGTACGTCATCATGGAGGTCTCCGCCCACGCGCTGGCGCTGGACCGTCTGGCGGGCATCCGCTTCGACGTTGGCGCGTTCTCGAACTTCTCCCAGGATCACCTGGACTTCTTCGAGGACATGGACGCCTACTTTGCCTGCAAGATGCGCTTCTTCGACCCGGAGATGACGGAGAAGATCGTGTACAACGTGGACGACGACCACATCGCCCGGGGTATTGCGGAGCTGGGCCGCCCTGCGCTGCGGGTGGGCATCCGCGAGGGCAGCGACGTCTACGCCAACGACATCGAGATCAGCGAGCGCGGTTCCAACTTCCTGATGACCTGGCACAAGCACTTCCGCGTGTCCATCGCGCTGAAGCTGGCCGGCATCTTCAACGTCTACAATTCGCTGCTGGCGGCGGGCGTTTGCATTAGTCTGGGCATCGACCCGGAGGCCATCCGCCGGGGTCTGGAGGACGTGCGCGCGGTTCCCGGCAGAATCGAGCTGCTGGAGACCGGAACGCCCTACCGGGTGATCCTGGACTACGCCCACTCGCCGGACAGCCTGGAGAACATCCTCAAGGCCGTGCGCGAGACCACCAAGGGCCGCATGATCGCACTGTTCGGCTGCGGCGGCAACCGCGACCGGGCCAAGCGCCCGCTGATGGGCGAGATCGCCGGGGAGCTTGCGGACTACTGCATCCTCACCAGCGACAACCCCCGCAACGAGGACCCCATGGAGATCCTCTCCGCCATCGAGGAGGGCATTCGCGGCACGGGCTGCGAATATGTGGTGATCGAGAACCGCCGCGAGGCCATCAAATACGCGCTTGCGTGCGCACGGCCCTCGGACGTGGTGGTGCTGGCCGGAAAGGGCCACGAGACCTATCAGGAGATCAAGGGCGTGCGCCATCCGTTCAACGAAAAGATCGTGGTGGCGGAGCTTTTGAAGGAGCTTGCCCAGGGCGATGCGCCCGATCACAAATAATCGAAGACCATTTGGAGGGAACAGAAGATGCAGAGACTGATCTGGACGATCATCGCCGCCTTTGCGATGACGGTCGTACTCGGTCCGATTATGATTCCGTGGCTCAAGAAGCTGAAGTTCGGTCAGACGATCTACGACCTCGGCCCCGAGTCCCACAAGAAGAAGCAGGGCACGCCCACCATGGGCGGCATCATCTTTGCGATTCCTGCGCTGATCGCCGCCGTGGCCTTCGGCTATGGCGACACGCGCTTCGACTACCTGCTGATGATCGTCGTCTCGGCGCTGGGCTTCGGCCTGGTGGGCTTCGTGGACGACTTCATCAAGGTCAAGCTCAAGCGCAGCCTGGGCCTCACGCCCATGCAGAAGATCGTGCCGCAGGTGGTGCTGGCGGCGGTGTTGTCCGTCTGGGCGTACAGGCATCCCACCATCGGCTCCTCGCTCACGGTGCCCTTCTTCAACGTGGAGTGGAACCTGGGCTGGCTGTACATCCCGGTGATGATGTTCATCATGGTGGGCACGGTCAATTCCTCGAACCTGCTGGACGGCCTGGACGGCCTGCTCTCCGGCTGCTCGATGATCGACTTCATCACCATGATGCTGATCTGCCTGACCATGGCGGAGGCGAACCCGGCGAACCGCTCGAACCTGCTGAACGTGGCCATCTTTGCGGGAGCCATGGTCGGCGCGCTGATGAGCTTTCTGCGCTTCAACGGCTATCCGGCCCGCGTGTTCATGGGCGACGTGGGTTCCTTCTTCATCGGCGGCGCGCTGATGGGCATGGCGCTGGTCACGCGGCTGTCGCTGCTGCTGCCGATCATTGCGCTGGCGATGTTCCTCTCCAGCCTGTCGGACATCATTCAGGTGGGCTACTTCAAGTACACGAAGAAAAAGACCGGCACCGGCAAGCGCGTGTTCAAAATGGCGCCGCTGCACCACCACTTCGAGCTCTCCGGCATGCCGGAGACCCGCGTGGTGACGATGTACTACGTGGTTACCGCCGCGCTGTGCCTGCTGGCGCTGCTCGGCTTCGTGGCGTAATCAGGATTCACACAAGGGCGGTCGGCGCGGTTTTCGCAGCCGGAACCGCCCTTTCCGGGATATGGAGGTAGATTCTTATGGCAAAGAGAGCGATGGTATTGGGTCTGGCCCGCAGCGGCATCGCCGTGACGAAGCTGCTGCTTCTCAGAGGATGGGAGGTTCTGGCCTGTGACAGCAAGGCGCGCGAGGCCTTTAACGGCGCGCTGGACGAGGTCGAAAAACAGGGCGCGAAGCTGTGCCTCAATGAGAAGGAACCGGAAAAGCGCATCGAGGGCCTGGACGCGCTGATCGTCAGTCCCGGCATCCCGCCGGAGCACCCCGCGGTGCTGAAGGCCCGCGAGCTGGGCGTGGAGGTCATGGGCGAGATCGAATACGCCTACCGGGAGTCCACCGGCATGCTGATGGCGGTCACGGGCACCAACGGCAAGACCACCACGGTCACGCTTCTGGGCGAGATCTTCAAAAACGCGGGCAAGCGCACCCACGTGGTGGGCAACATCGGCACGCCCTACTCGGGCGCGGTGCCGGAGATGAAGCCCGGCGACGTGACCGTGTGCGAGATCTCCTCCTTCATGATGGAGACCTCCTCGCTGTTCCATCCCCACGTCAGCGCCGTGCTCAACATCTCCGAGGATCACCTGAACCGCCACGGCACGATGGAGAAGTACATCGCCCTGAAGGAGCGCATCTTTGAAATGGAGGACGCAGGCGACTTCGTGGTGCTCAACTGGGACGACCCGGTGACCCGATCCATGGCGCAGCGCACAAAGGCGAAGGTCGTGTGGTTCTCCAGCAGAAATGAGGTGGAGTACGGCGCGTTCGTGCGGGACGGCAAGATCGTGTTCGGCACGCCTGCCAACTGCAAGGCCATCTGCGGGGCTGACGAGGTCTACATACCCGGCGAGCACAACCTGAAGAATGCGCTGGCGGCGGCGGCAATGGCCATGGTCGCGGGCATTCCCGGCCCGGTGATCCGCCACACGCTGCGCACGTTCAAGGGCGTGGAGCACCGCATCGAGTTCGTGCGGGAGCTGGACGGCGTGCAGTTCATCAACGACTCCAAGGGCACCAACGTGGATTCCAGCATTCAGGCGGTGCGCGCGATGAAGCGCCCCACGGTGCTGATTCTGGGCGGCTACGACAAGCACACCGACTTCACTCCGCTGTGCGAGGAGATCGTGAAGAATCCCATCGAGCAGGCGGTGCTCATCGGCGCGACCGCGAAGCAGTGCGAGGAGACGCTGGAGAAGGTGGGCTTCCACAAGTGGGAGCACGCGGGCTATGACTTTGAGAAGGCCGTGCGCCGCGCCTTCGAGCTTGCGCAGGACGGCGGCACGGTGCTGCTCTCGCCCAGCTGCGCCAGCTTTGACATGTTCGACGACTACGAGGCCCGGGGCCGCATCTTCAAGGAGATCGTGAACCGGCTGGAGAGCAGAAGGGCTTGATGCTGCGTCCCGTTCGCGGGGCGAAGGCCGCGGTGAAGCCGCGGAGGAGATACAACATACTGCGATACGTGGATCGGGGCGTACTGATCTGCTTCATCGCGCTGCTGGCCTGCGGACTGCTGGTGCTGTACGCGGCGAGCTATTACAATGCACAGGATCGCGGAAGCGCGCTCTCGGAAGTGATTTCACAGATGATGGGCGTCGCTGCAGGCGCGATCCTGATGCTTTTTTTGCTGCACATCGACTACCGCATGCTGGCAAGGCCCCGGATCAGCACCTCGCTGCTGCTGGTGAGCATCGTGCTGCTGATTCTGGTGGCGATCCCCGGCGTCGGACGGATGCTCAACGGCTCCCGGCGCTGGCTGCGCTTCGGCCCGGTGAGCTTCCAGCCCTCGGAGCTGGCGAAGTACGCCTCCATCCTGCACCTGGCGCGGCTGCTCAGCCGGAAGAACCACGATGTGACCCGCTTCTTCCGGGGCCTGATCCCGGCGTTCCTGTTTCCGGGCCTGCTGTTTCTGCTGATTCTGCTCCAGCCGAACCTCTCCACGGCAGGCAGCATCCTGATCGTCTCCGCCGTGATGGTGATGATCGCCGGGGCGAAGTGGCGGCATCTGGGGATGATCGGCGCGTCGGGACTGGTGTTGGGCGGCTACTATGCCCTGTCCGAGCCCTATCGCCGCGCGCGGCTGATGTCCTTCCGCAATCCCTTCGCCTACCTGAGCAACGAGGGCTACCAGCTCTCCCAGTCGCTGCTTGCCTTCGGCTCCGGGGGCCTGTTCGGCATGGGGCTGGGCAAGGGCCGGCAGAAGTATGCCTTTCTGCCCTACCCGGAGTCCGACTTCATCTTCGCGGTGGTGGGCGAGGATCTGGGGCTGGTGGGATGCCTCGGGGTGCTGGCGCTGTTCATGGCCTTCGTGTTCTTTGGCCTGCGGGTGGCAATTCGATGCAGCGACCGCTTCGGCAGCCTGCTTGCCGGGGGCATTACCTCCATGATCGGCGTGCAGGCGGTGCTCAACGTGGCGGTGGTCATCGGCATGATGCCCACGACCGGTCTGCCGCTGCCCTTCTTCAGCTCCGGCGGCACGTCGGTGTCGATCCTGATGGGCGCGACGGCGATCCTCATGAACATCTCGGCTGCGGAGAAGCGGGAGCGGGCCATGGGCCTCGCGCCGGAAGGGGAGTGAGGTCGTGCGCAGGGGAATCAGAATCATGCTGTGGACGCTGGCTGTGCTCATTCTGCTGTCCGGGTTGTTCTTCTGGCTGTGGAGCTGCGCCTTCGTGCTTCGCAGCGTGGTGGTGCAGGGCGGCTCCCTGGATTCGGAGAAGATCGTCGCCGCAGCGGGCGTAATGCAGGGGCAATCCGTGTTCACACTGGACGAAAGCGAGATACGCGAAAACATCGACGCGCTGGGCACGGTCTGCCTGGAGGAATACGAGCTGCGCCTGCCGGACAAGCTGCTTTTGCGGGTGCGGGATCGGGAACCTGCGGCGATGCTGCCCTGCGAGGGAAAGCTCCTGCTGATCGACGGCGAGGGCTACTCCATTGAACTGGTCGAGGACGCGCCGGACACAGATCTCTTGTACCTGAACGGCGTGGAGGTCGCGGATTTTTATGCAGGGCAGGTCGTGGAGGACGGGGAGGGCCGGATGGCGCTCTGTCGCCGCATCGTTGCGGCGCTGGAGGAAATGCACGCGGCCATGTACGTCTCCGAGATCGACCTGCGCGACCCCTCCGCGCCCCGCATCATCACCCGCAGCGGCATCCTCGCCGAGCTGGACGCGGACGCGCTGGAGGCGGAGCTTCGGCTGATGAAGGCTGCGGTGGCAGATCTGGAGGCCCGGGGCGCGCGGGGAGGAAGGCTGTGCATCGAAAGCGGCAGCCGCGCGGACTACTCGCCGGGAACGGCAGCGACCTGAATGCAGAATCGACCCCGCCCCGGACATGAATGTAAGGTTCCGCCATATTTTGCGTGACAGCACTTGGGTCAAAATTTGAAAGAATTTTGACACTTGCGAAAAACCGCAAAATTTGGCGGTTTCGAGTTTGCATGTGAAATCAAATCCATGTATAATATCATAGTAGATACACATATCAGGCGCAAGCCTGACGGATAAGGTGGTCGAACAACAGATATGAGCAAGACGCAGATCGCTGCCATAGAGTTTGGCACATCGAAAATCGTGACGATCATAGCGCAAAATGGCGGTATCGATCGTCTGGAATTTCTGGGTACCGGCACAGTGCCGTATGATGGCTTTCAGAACGGCGACTGGAACACCCCGGGCCAGATGATCCAGCGCGTGCGCGATTCCATCGCGGCGGCGGAGCTGGAAGCGAATCAAAAGATCAAGGAAATCTACGTCGGCGTGCCGGGCGCGTACATCCACGTATGCTGCGCGGAGGCCGAGATCGAGCTGAAGGACGAGGGCGTGACCGAGGAGGATCTGGACCTGGTTCAGGACGCGGCGGCGGAGCAGCTGCGGATTGCGGAGATGGGCGGCCTGGTGCTGCATCGCTCTCCGGCCTGGTTCCAGGTGGATGACGGCAAAAAGACCGTCGAGCCCAGCGGCCACGGCGAGAAGCTGCGCGCCTGCACCTCCTTCATCGTGGCCGACCCGCAGTTCATCGAGGACGTGAAGGAGATTCTGGGCGCGCTGGACGTGACGATCCTGGGCTTTTTGTCGCCGACGCTGGGCGAGAGCCTGCTTCTGCTCTCCATCGACGATCGCGACCGCGTGTCCATGCTGATCGACTGCGGCTACCTGAGCACCGAGATCAGCGTCATTCGCGGCGAGGCCATCGTCTACCACGCCATGCTGCCCATGGGCGGCGGGCGGATCACCGCCGATCTTGCCCAGCAGCTGCGCATACCGATGCGCGCAGCGGAGCAGATTAAGAGAAGCTACGTGTTCAACCCGGACGAGTTCGATCAGAGCGCGTTCTCGGAGGTGCTGGACGCGCGCGGCCGCAGGCTGAGCTTCCCGCGCGAGGTGGTTTCCCAGTGCGTGGAGCAGAGCATGGACGAGCTGTGCGATATGATCGACATGACCCTGAAGAACGACGTCATGGAGTATCTGGGCACCCGCTCCCAGATCTACCTGACCGGCGGCGGCATCGGCCTGATGCGGGGCGCGCGGGATCATCTCGCCGCGAAGCTGGGCATGCCGGTGAAGGCCTCCGCGCCCAAGACCGCCAAGATGAACAGCCCGGTGTACTCCGCTGTGCTGGGGCTTCTGGATCTGACCTTTGATTCCATCGAGCGGCACGACGCCGATGAGGAGAGCTTCGGCAGAAAGCTGACCGGCTTCCTCAGAAAGAAGAAATAAAGAACGACTGTCACCAACGACATTTTACGGACGAGGGGGATGCCTTGTGATTGAATTTGAAATGGACACCAATGAGAACAACAACTTTGCAGCAATCAAGGTCGTCGGCGTGGGCGGCGCGGGCACCAATGCGGTCAACCGCATGGTGGATTCCGGCCTGAAGGGCGTGGAATTCATCGCCGTCAATACCGATAGCCAGGCGCTGGCGCTCTGCCAGGCGCCCAACAAGATCCAGATCGGCGAGAAGCTGACCAAGGGTCTGGGCGCGGGCGCGAACCCGGATGTGGGCCAGAAGGCTGCTGAGGAGAATCGCGAGGACATCGCCACCGCCATCAAGGGCAGCGACCTGGTGTTCGTCACCTGCGGCATGGGCGGCGGCACCGGCACCGGCGCGGCTCCCGTCATCGCGGAGATCGCCCGCGACATGGGCATCCTGACCATCGGCGTGGTCTCCAAGCCCTTCCTCTTTGAGGGCCGTCAGCGCATGAAGAACGCCGAATCCGGCATCGAGCGCCTGAAGGCGCACGTGGATACCCTGGTCGTGGTTCCCAACGACCGCCTGCTGAGCGTGGTCACCAAGGGCACCACCATGACCGAAGCCTTCAAGATCGCCGATGACACCCTGCGCCAGGGCATTCAGGGCATCTCCGATCTGATCGCCGTGCCGTCCCTGATCAACCTGGACTTCGCCGATGTGCGCACCGTGATGCAGTCCCGTGGCCTTGCGCACATGGGCATCGGTTACGGCAAGGGCGAGAACCGCATGGTCGAGGCCGCGAAGATGGCCATCTCCAGCCCGATGCTGGAGACCTCCATCGACGGCGCACGCGCGGTGCTGATCAACATCACTGGCGGCCCGGACACCTCCATCATCGACATCAACGAGGCCGCGCAGCTCATCACTGCCGCCGCCGACGAGGAAGCCAACATCATTTTCGGCGCGGGCATCGACGAGAGCATGGAGGAAGAGGTCAAGATCACCGTCATCGCCACCGGCTTTGAAAAGACCCCCTTCGCAGTGGACAAGAAGGCCAAGGCGGAGACCAAGTCCATCCTGGACGAGGACGAGCCTGCGCCCCGCCGCGAGCGCCCCGCCCGCAGCTATGAGGACGAGGAGGTTTCCCCGATCTTCGAGCGCCGCCAGCGTTCCTCCTCCGCAGCGCCCCGTCCGCGCCGCTACGAGGAGCCGGACCGCGAGTACGCCGAGGAGCAGCCCCGCCGCCAGCGCGTCTACAGCGACGACTCGCCCGAGTCCCGCACCCAGAGCCGCCGCGGCTTTACCCCGGACGTGCCCAGCTTCATGAAGAAGAAGTAAGATCATAAGTAAGCTCCCGACCACCATGGCCGGGGGCTTTTGCATCTGTCGGGGGATGGCACGAAGCTTAGAGATTTCCCCAAAACATCGTAGGGCGGGGTGCCCACACCCCGCCGCACAGCAATATTCTTTTTCGTCTTACTGCCTGTCCCTGGAATTCCGTACCCTGAAATAGCGCAGCCAGCTGACTGCGATCAGAATCAGCCCCAGCGCCGCCGAAATTCCATGCAGCACAACCATTTCGGACGGATTCGTGCCCTTGCACAGATCCAGAACAAAGGTCGCCAACCAGATCAGGCCTGCGACCGTCCAGAGCACCGGCACGATCCGGGGGAGGGGCTGGATGCGGTTATCCTTCATTATATTCACCTTTCTGATTGCATTCTGACGGGAAAGAAATGGGTATACAAAACAAGTGGAAAGTGTGCGCCTTCCACTTGCAATGCGATGCCTTATTCCTCCTCGTCGGCCTCAGCGAGCTCGCAGTACTTCTCAAAGACCTCGTTTAGCTCCGCCTCGGATTCGATGGTGGTGTAGTAGTCGTTGCCCTCCTCATCCTGCTCAATGCGCATGATGACCAGCTCGTCCTCCTCCACGTCCTCCATCGGCTCTGCGGGCGCGAGGCAGATGTACACCTTGCCCTTGTGCTCCAGGCTCATCAGGTGCTCAAAGTGCACCGTGTTGCCCTCGTCGTCCACCAGCTCCACCAGATTCTCCGGATCGATCCCCATGTCCTGGTTCCACTCGTTGTTCTCAGTCATATGCCAAACCTCACTTTGAAAGCGTTTTTTATCGTCTTTTCCGGGCAGGGCGGCTTCCTTCCATCCGCCCGCATCCAGAAAGGATTGCAGAATGTAGGTGGCGGCCAGCTTGTCCACCACGTCCTTGCGCCGGGACCTGCGCACGTCCGCCTCCAGCAGCACGCTGGTGGCCAGCTTCGTGGTCAGGCGCTCGTCCTGATAGCGGATCTCGTAGCCCAGCTCCGAAAGCCGATTCGCCAGCTCCTTCACCCGCTGGGCCTGAAAGCCCTCGCTGCCGTCCATGTTCAGCGGAAGTCCGCACAGGATGCGCGTGGTCTCGTACTGATCGCACAGCTCCTTTACGCGCTGCACGTCGCGCTCCATGCCCTTGACCCAGATGGTCTCCACGCCCTGGGCGGTGATATCCAGCGGATCGGACACGGCCACGCCGATGCGCTTCTCGCCCACGTCCAGACAGATCACGCGCATGCTCACACCACCTTGATGCAGAATTGGGGACAGACCCGGGCGCAGTAGCCGCAGAACACGCACTTCTCCGGGTCGATGGTCGCGCGGCCATCGACGATGCTGATGGCGTGCTGGCCGCAGCGCGCCGCACATCTCCCGCAGCCCTCGCAGTAGTCGTGCACCATCATCTCGCGCTTCCGGTGCTGGAGTTGATTCTGGCGCTCTGTTGCGTCGGGAAGGTTCTCCAGGAAGTCCACATTTGCGTCAATCTCCTCGATGCTTTGCATGCCGATCGCCACGCTGTCCAGCAGCGGATTGGAGAGGGCATATTGAAGCGCCTCGCGGTTGGAGGACATCAGGTGGCCGCCGCCCAGCGGCTTCATGGCGAAGATGCCCACGCCGAACTCCCGGGCCCGGGCGATGGCTGCCTCCATGTCCTCGCGGCTGCCGTCCTGAATGCCGATGCCGCCGAGGTTGATCAGCGGATGCACCACCCGGATCAGCGGAAAGCGGGGAACCGCCCGCACGCAGCCCACGTAGTGGGTGCTCACACCCAGCGCGCCGATGTGCCCGCGCGCACGCTGCTCCTCCAAAAAAACAAGCGCCTCCTCATGGCCGCGAAGCGTGTACAGGGATTCCTGTTCGTGCAGCATAAAGAGGTCCACATAGTCCCGGCCAAGGCCCCGAAAGGCGCGCTCCAGTGCAGCCTGGGCGGTCTCGCGGTCGTAGCAGTAGGCCTTCGTGCTGATGACGTAATCCGGGGCGGATTTCAGCGCCTCGCGGATGTGCGGATAGGTTTCATAGAGATCCGCAGTGTCCAGGAAGCGCACGCCCCGGTCGTAGGCGTGACACAGAAGCCGCGCGCCTTCGGCCGGGGTCAGGTTCCTCTGCAGGGGCGACATCGTGAGCGTGCCAAAGCACAGCTTGGACACGCGCAGGCCCGATGCGCCAAGTTGAATCATTTGCATTTACTTTTTGTCGTGCTCCTCCACATAGAAGCGAATGAACTCCTCCAGAAGTTCGTCGCGCTCCAGCCTGCGGATCAGGGATCGCGCGTTGTTGTAGCTGGTTATGTAGGTCGGATCGCCGGAGATGATGTAGCCGACCAGCTGGAGGATGGGATCGTGGCCCTTTGCCTTCAGCGCTTGATACACAACTTCGATGATCTCAGCGGCGGATTCCGGTGCATTTGTGGGCAGACGGAAGTTTTGGGTTTCGCTCAGTCTGTTGTTCATATTGCACCGCCTTTCTGCGTGTACATACACACGCAACCATTATAACATAGAGATGCATAAAATTCAATTGTTTTCGTGCCTTTGAACAAAAACTCTATATACTGTTCGAATGGCCATCAGCGCGGGCATGGACAGCAGCATGCCCCACACGCCGCCCATGCGCGAACCCAGAAACAGCGCCAGCAGCACCACCGCCGGGGAGAAGCCGGTGATGTTGCCCATCACCCGGGGCGAGATCACCATGCCGTCGATCTGCTGCACCAGAAACAGCACCAGCAGCGCAAGCGCCGCCCGCTGCCAGCTCACGCCCAGCGCCAGAATCACCGCCGGGACGCCGCCCAGCACTGGCCCGAGGTAGGGGATGACGTTCAGCAGGCCCACGATGGCCCCCAGTAGCGGAGCTGCGGGCACGCCGATGAGGAAGAAGCCCAGCGTCGCCAGCGCGCCCACCGTCAGCGCAATGGTTGCCTGACCGCGCAGGTACAGCCGCAGCTCCCGCATCAGCAGCTTGCCCATGCGCACGGCGCTCCGTCGCCACTGCTGGGGAACCAGCAGCTCGGTACGCAGCAGGATCCGGTCGCGGTCCGCCAGCAGGAAGTAGCACAGCACCACCATCAGCGAGAGCTGGTAGACGGCGCTGGAGACGTTGCTCACGTAGCCGATGGCGCTGCGGGCCACGTCGCCGAAGCCGCTCTCCGCCGCGCGCAGGTCAATTTTCGGCAGCGTCAGGCCCGGGATCAGCGCCTGAATCTTCGAGACGATATTCCCTGCAAGCGTCCGCAGGCGGTCAAAGGCCTCGGGCAGCGCCTGCGTCAGCCCCGCCGCCTGCCGGGACAGCAGCGGCAGCAGGATTCCCAGCGCAAGCAATAGCAGCAGAATCACGCCCACCAGCGCAATCAGCGCCGCCAGGGGCCTCTTGAGCTTGCGCTCCAGCAGCGCGGCCACGGGCGAGAGCAGGAAGGAGAGCACGCATGCGCCGAAGAGGATGCGCAGCGCGTCCAGCAGCACGTCGCCCCAGAGCAGCGCGATTGCCGCTGCTGTCAGGCCGACCGCGATGGTGCGCGCGAGGTTTTCAGCCGCGAACGGCCGCAGGCGGTACTGCTGCATGAGACTCCCTCCCTTCGGGTGCGGCGGTATGGAAAGCGGCCTGCGCGGCGCGAAGGCGCACAGGCCGGCGGGGTCAGAGCTTGTTCATGAATTCGTCGGTCTTTTTGGTGAGCCAGCGTCCGCTCTTGTGAATCTGCTGGTTCCACTTCTTCTCCGTCTGCCAGTTCATGATGCCGAACATCGTGGCGGCGGTGCCGCCGATGAGCATGCCGGTCACCAGGCTGCGCATGGATCCATGCTTCATGGGCCGTCCTCCTTTTCATCGTCCTGCGCCGAATCGACGACGATGACCTCCCTGCGCTCCGGGTCGGCGGTGTAGCGCTCCGCGCGCAGCCGTCCTGCGTAGAGATCGTCCCACAGGCCCAGCGTGACCTCCAGCGCGCCCACCAGGAAGCTGAGCTCGTCGATCTCCGCGCCCACCACCGCGCCGATGCGCAGGCCGTCGGTGGTCACCGCCCGGTAGAGCAGCGGGGACGTGTTGCAGCGCCTGCGCTTGCCGCGATTGTCCGCCAGAACCGCCACCTGGCCGATGGTGCCCACGTGCTCGGCGGGAATGTAGCGCGTGCCACGCAGGCCGCTGTCCACCCAGATGCCCTCCAGACGCTTGAGGTCCGGCGAGAGCTCCGCCTGCACCAGCCGTCCGATCTTCTGCCGCCTGCAGATCACGGGCATTCCGATCAGGTTGCGAATCTTGCGCATTCCGGCCTCCGTTCTGTCGCTTCGACGCGCTTAGTCTGTGCACGGTGCACGACATTTTTGCACACCAAATTTTTCAGAAGTGCACGGAATTCATTTCCAATTAAAATTTCCATGGTATATTTTCCACGAAACAACGGCAAATATGCGGGGCAAGCTAGGCGTGGAGAAGGTTAAATGCTTTGTGGCGTGGAAGTGTTGAAAGCTTGTCAATTACTTCGCCACAAATTCGACAAATTTTTCTGATACTGTGTACCCGCAAAAGAATTACTCGAATGGGGAGGCGATCGCATGGAGAAGAATCGCGGCGGCTATCGCGTGCTTGTGGCGGACGACGACACGAGCGTGCACGAGGCGCTGGGCCTGTACTTCCGCAGGGAAGAATACCAGATGCTCTCGGCCTACGATGGCGACGAGGCCCTCGAAATGGTGCGCAGATCGCGCCCGGATATTGTTGTGCTGGATGTCATGATGCCCAAAAAGGACGGCCTGATGGTGTGCCGGGAGATTCGCAAGGAATCCAACGTACCGATCATCATGCTCAGCGCCAAGGCGGAGGAATTTGACCGTCTGCTGGGACTGGAGCTGGGCGCGGACGACTACATCGCCAAGCCCTTCAGCCCCCGCGAGGTGGTGGCCCGCGTCAAGGTGGTGCTGCGCCGGATCCACGAAATGGGGCCGGAGAACCAGTCCACCCACCTGGTGGTGGACAACCTGGACATCGACATGAACGCCTACATCGTCAAGCTCGACGGCAAGGTGGTTCCCTGCACGCCCAAGGAGATCGAAATACTCTGGGCGCTGGCCAGCAATCCGGGCATGGTGTTCAGCAGGGAGCACCTGCTGCAGAGCATCTGGGGCTACGATTATCTGGGCGACACCCGAGCTGTGGACAGCCACATCAAGCGCATCCGCGCCAAGCTTTGCAACGAAGGGAACAAGTGGGACATACGAACCGTGTGGGGCGTGGGCTATCGCTTTGAGCTGGACGCCGATGCCTGATTGACCGCAAATAACACAAAGTCGGGGAGGATTGCATTTGCGATCCTCCCCAAAACTATCAAAAGGTCCGTGTTCAGCCCAGCAGCCAGTCCCGCAGCGCTTCCGGGCTGTCAAAGGCGACGGGAATCTCGCAGCCGCTCATCTCATCCCGCTTGCGGAAGCCCCAGGATACCCACGCGGTGGCCACGCCCGCATTTCTGCCGGTCTGCATGTCCACGTCGCTGTCGCCGATGTAGATGGTCTCCGCAGGAGTAACCTGCATATTCTCCATGATGCGCTTTGCTGCGGTGGGATCGGGTTTCTTCGGCGTGATCTCGGACTCGCCCACGGCGTAGTCGTAGAGCCCATCGAAGTGGATGCGGCACAGGCTCTGCAGCGCCGCGTCGAACTTGTTGGAATTGATGCCCACCTTTACGCCCGCATCCTTCAGCGCGCGCAGCATCTCCGGGATCCCGGCGTAGGGTTTGGTGCAGTCGTTGATGTGTTCGCGATAGCTGGCCTTGAAGTCGGCGAGCACGGCCTCGCACTCCGCGTCGCCGGTTCCCGCCGGAACCGCGCGGCGGATCAGCTTCGCCACGCCGTTGCCCACAAACACGCGCACGTCCTCGACGGTGTGCTGCGGATAGCCGTGCTTCTCAAGCGCCCGGTTGACCGCGTTGGCCAGATCCTGCAGGGTGTCCAGCACAGTGCCGTCCAGATCGAATATGGCAAGCTTATATCTCATGTTGCATCGCTCCATTGCATGGTGATCTTTGGGAATGTGATTTTTCGTTCCGAACAGAATATAGCAGACTCGCATGTTGATTGCAAGCGCGCTGCGTTAGCTTTGGGTTATCTGCACATGCATGCGAAAACTGCGCAGGAAATTCTTGTCAAGCGCAGGGCATTATGGTACAATAAATATGAGAAAATGGCTATGATATTGGAGTTAAACGATGGACGCATACAGCGGCTTTGCGCGGGTCTACGACCTGCTGATGGATGATTTTGACTATCCCGCCTGGGCGGACTACTATCTGGAGCTGTTGTCTCGCGCGGGCGTGCGGCCTGCAAGCCTCTGCGACTGCGCCTGCGGCACCGGCTCGATGACGCTGGAGTTTGCGCGGCGCGGCCTGCGGGTCACGGGCGTGGACATTTCCCGGGAAATGCTGGAACTTGCGGGGGAAAAGGCGCGTCAAAGCGGCGTGAACGCACAGTTTGTCTGCCAGGACATGACGCAGCTTGCGCTTCCGCGCCCGGTGGACGCGCTGGTGTGCGCCTGCGACGGCGTGAACTACCTGACCTCGGACAAGCGCGCGCTTTCCTTCTTCCGGGCGGCGTACCGCAGCATCCGGCCCGGCGGCGCGCTGGCCTTCGACATTTCCTCGCCCTACAAGCTGCGCAGCGTGCTGGGCGACGCCTTCTTCGGCGAGGAGCGCGACGAGGCGGCCTACCTGTGGCAGAACTCGCTGGAGGGGGATATCGTGACCATGGACATCACCTTCTTCCTGCGCGAGGAGGGGGAGCTGTACCGCAGGGTCTCGGAGACCCACCGCCAGCGCGCCCACGAGCCGCAGCGCCTGAAGGAACTGCTGAAGGAAGCGGGCTTTACCGGCGTTATGATCTACGGGGATCAGAGCTTTGATCCGCCTAAGCCGCAGGAAATGCGCGTGCACATCTGCGCGACGCGCGAATAAATTTAAGGAGTAAAACCAATGGACTTGATGAACCGCGACGGCATCTATGATATTTCCCTGATGGACGGGCAGGCCCGGGCCATCCTGATCGAGAGCACGGAAATGGTGCAGAAGGCGATGGACACCCATCAGCTCTCCCGCATCGCCACGGCGGCGCTGGGGCGCACGCTGACCTGCGCGGCCATGATGGGCAGCATGCTGAAGAACGATAAGGAGTCCGTCAGCGTGCAGATCAAGGGCGGCGGCCCCATCGGTACGGTGCTGGCGGTGGCCCACGGCGATCTGAGCGTGAAGGGCTACGTGGACAATCCCGGAATCGATCTCCCGCGCACGGGCAAGAAGCTGCCGGTGGGCGCTGCGGTGGGCAGGGACGGTAAGATGACCGTCATCAAGGATCTGGGCCTGAAGGAGCCCTACGTGGGCCAGGTGAACCTGGTCTCCGGCGAGATCGCCGAGGACTTCGCCATGTACTTCACCGCCTCCGAGCAGACCCCCTCGCTGGTAAGCCTGGGCGTGCTGGTGGACGACGACCATGTGGTCTCTGCCGGCGGACTCATCATCCAGATGATGCCCAACGCCACCGAAGCCGCCATCGCTTCGGTGGAGCACAGCGCCAGCATGTTCATGGATATTTCCGCCACGATGCAGGAATACCATTTGGAGGGCGCGGTCAATCAGCTGCTTCTGCACCTGGAGCCGAAAGTGCTGGCGAAGCGCACGCCGCGCTACCAGTGCGACTGCAGCCGCGAGCGCATCGAGCGCATGCTGGTGACGCTGGGCAGCGCGGAGCTTCAGGACATGATCGAGAACCAGCACGGCGCCCAGGTGGACTGCCATTTCTGCAACAAGCGCTACAAATTCAGCGCAGAGGATCTCAAGCTGCTGCTGGAAGCGGCGACAATTCGGGAGGATCAATGAAGCATAACCCCAAGGTTGTATCCATCGACCGCAGCGCGGCCTATGTGCACCACCGCGCGATGAAGAACCGCCGGGACAACAATCCGGTGGACGCGCTGGAGCTGCTGCGCAGCGCGGTGGAGCAGTCCCCGGAGAACCGGGAATACAAGCTGGATCTGGCGGAGATGTACTGCGAGATGGGCTGTCACGAGCAGTCCAACCGCATTCTGCTGGATCTGCTGGCGGAGAAGAACGCGCCCGCCGAGTGCTACTATGGCCTTGCGCTGAACCAGCTGGGCCGCAACGAGATGGATTCCGCTCGGCGCGCGCTGTCGCTGTACCGCAGCCACGCCGGAGGCGGGGAGTACGCCGAGGACGCGCTGGACCTGACCGAGGAAATCTACCTATACGACGCGCTGAAGCGTCCGCTGGACCGCCGCCGGGGCAGGGCCGCGCAGATCGCCGAGAAGGCCTGCAATGCGCTCCGGGAGGACGATGTAGAGAAGGCGCGCAGGCTGTTTGAGCGCGGCCTGGAGATGGATGCGAACCAGCCGGAGATGCGGGCGCTGTACGCCATGGCGCTGCGCATGGGCGGCGCGGACGAACAGGCGGTGGAGCAGGCGAAGCTGAGCGTCTCGGGCGCGGAGCCCAGCGTGCGCGCGCTGTGCGTGGCGGCGCAGGTGCTGTATCTCTGCGGCGATCAGCTGACCGCGCTGGAGCTGGCCCGACAGGCCATTGCGCTGCGGCCCGACGGCGTGGAGCTGCGGCTGATGATCTTTGCGCTGTCGGAGCTGGGCATGTACGCCGAGGCGGCGGATTCCGTTCGCCTGGCGCTTCAGGAGACGCCCCACGACAAGGGCCTCTTGCACATGCGTGCGGTGCTGCTGCACCGCACCGGCGCGGAGGACAATCAGGTGGAGCGCTTCTGGCGGCGCATCCTGCGCATCGACCCGGACGACAGTGTGGCGCGTTACTATCAGGAGCTGGCCGCGCGGAACGCGCTCGACAGCATCAAGCCGGAGCTGATCTACGAGGTTCCGGCGGAGGAATACCGCAGGCGGCTGATGCGGATCGCCGAGAAGCTGAGCGAGGGCCTGGACGTGGCGGCGGAGCTGTGGCGCACGGATCGGGACTTCCGAACGCTGCTGATCTGGGCGGTGGGCACAGGAAACGAGAACTGCGGCCGCGCCGCCATCATGGTGATCGCTGCCGCCGGGGACGAGGAATCCGAGAGCGCCATGCGGGAGCTATTGTACCGGGGCGACGTGCCCATGTCGGTCAAGCTCCACGGCGTGCTGTTTCTCAGTCTGCGCGGCGCGGACATGGGGAAGCTCATGCCGCCGGACATGGACGCGATGGACGGCCTGCTGCCGGAGGCGGAGGGCGTGCTGGCGGGCATGCCGGTGGGTGAGCGCCAGCTGGTGCGCTTTGCGGATGACGTGCTCTCCCAG
>JBJEJN010000052.1:0-17465 GCA_051878085.1 Aristaeellaceae bacterium
CAACGAGGACGACATCCTGGTGTTCGGCAAGTTTTCCGGCGCGGAGGCCCAGGAGAACCACATGCGCGACGCCCTCGCCTTCGGCCCGGTGCTGGTGTCCAACGGCGAACCCGCGCCCGTGACGGGCGCAAGCTCCGGCCTGAACCCCCGCACCGCCATCGGCCAGCGCGCGGACGGCGCGGTGCTGATGCTGGTCATCGACGGCCGTCAGGCGACCAGCCTGGGCGCGACCTACGCGGATCTGATTCAGGTGATGCTGGAGTACGGCGCGGTGAACGCGGTCAATCTGGACGGAGGTTCCTCCTCCATGCTGTACTTCGACGGCGAATATCTCAACAACGGCGTGGCGCTGACGGGTTCGCGCAAGCTGCCCACGGCGTTCATCGTGCGCTGAGGGAGGTTGGATAGGACGATGAAACACAGCGAAGCAGAAAACATGCAGACTCACGGCTCCGGCAGGCATGTCGCGCGGCACGTCAGCGCAGACGCGACCCGGGAAGCGGCAGGCAGGCACAGCGCAGCCAAAGAAGTCAGTGGCAAGCCCCGCAATTCCGCGTCCAGGCACAGCGCATCCAAAACCGGGACTGCGCGCAAGCCCCACGCGAAGCAAAGCAACTCTTCCCCGAAGAAATCCACCGCGAAGAAGCGCGCAGCTTCCCCCCGCAGCCGCAAGCGGAGCATCCTGCGCAGCCGCTTCTATCAGGTCTACTTCCTGCTGGTGATCCTCTGCGTTTTGGGCATCGCGCTGGGCGCGCGCTACCTGAACGGCGTGCTGGAGGACTACGAGTCCGCCCAGCCCAAGTACGTGGCCCAGCAGGCGGCGCGGCTGTTTGAGCGCGGCGACTACGAGGCCATCTTCGGCCTGGACACCTCCATGCGGGATGTGCCCGAGGAGGATCGCGCATACTACATCGGCCAGCTTCAGGCGCTGGCGGCGGGCAGGGAGGTCAGCTGGTCGGAGGCCTACTCCGGCAATGAGGACGAGCGTCGCTACCGCGTGTCGCTGGACGGCGAAAAGTTTGCGGAGTTCACGCTGGTTCCCAGCGGCGCGCAGACGAAGCGCGGCAGCCGGCTCTGGACCCTCGGCTCGGTGACCACCTTCGTGCGCATCGAGGAGCCGCAGATCGCGGAGCCGGAGCCCACGCCCACGCCGGTGCCCACCATCGCGTGCAGCATCACCGTTCCCAGCAGCTTCACGGTGACGGTGGACGGGCGGACGCTGGACGCGAACGACGTTGTCGAGGACGGCATCCCCATCGTTCCCTCCGGCATGCTGCCCTCGGATGTGACGGCCCCGGCCATGGTGCGCTACGCCTTCCCCTCGGAGACCGGCGCGCCCGACATCCGCGTGACCGACTGGCAGGGCAACCTGCAAACCCCCGTGCAGGACGGCGAGTACAGCTGGCGCTGTGAGCTGCCCCAGAACCCCGAGCTGGAGGCGCTGTACGGAGAGTCCGCCCTGGAGGTCGCCAAGCGCATCGCCAAGTATTCCACCCGCGAGGCCAGCCAGGACAGCGTGCTGAAGAAGTGCGCGAAGGGCTCCCCCGCCTACGAGAGCATCAAGAGCTTCGACAGCTCCCTGGGCAAGAAGCCCAAGAGCTCTACCTTCGAGAACGTGGTGGTGTCGGACTTCTACCTCTATTCGGAGGACTGCTTCTCCTGCCGGGTGAGCTTCGACTACATCCCCCGCTTCAGCAGCGGGAGCAAGACCTACCCCACCGCCTACACCCTCTACTTCGTCCGCCAGGACGACACTGGCAAGCTCTACAGCTTCAGTCTGGGCTGAAACGCCCTTGCCAGTTCCAAGGATTTGTAGTAAGATAGAGGCAAAGGTATAGCAACAAAGGAGTGTACGCATGTATCAGGTAAGCTTCCGTTTTGAAAAGGGCGAGGACAGGAAGATCTTCGCCGCCGAAAATGAAAACCTGCTCGAGGTCGCGCGCAAGGCCAACGTCGCCATCGACGCGCCCTGCTCCGGCAACGGCTCCTGCGGCAAGTGCAAGGTGCGCCTCGTGGAGGGCGAGCTGGATTCCCCCCGCACCCGCCACATCTCCGAAGAGGACTACGCCGCCGGCTGGCGGCTGTCCTGCAACAGCCGCGTCATCTCCGACGTGGTCGTGGAGGTTCCGGACATCGCCTCGGCCTACAAATCCCGCATGAAGACCGCCGATCTGAGCACCGGCGAGGAGGTGCGCATCTTCAACGCCGCCAAGGAGCGCGTCCGCGAGGCCGGAATCAGCTTCGTAAACGACTTTGTCAGCGCCGTGATCGCCATGGACGCGCCCACGCTGGACGACACCATGCCCGACAACGAGCGCCTGGAGCGCGCGCTGATGGCGGAGCTGGAGGTGGAGTTCGTGTCCATCCCCCACAGCGTGCTGGTGCACCTGCCCTCCACGCTGCGCGAGAACGGCTTCCGCGTGCGCTGCTGCGGCAAGCGCGACGGCGACCGCTTCTCTCTCATGACCGTCTCCGCCCCCGACGATGCGACCCCCATGTGCGGCGTGGCCATCGACATCGGCACCACCACCGTCACTGCGGTGCTCACCGACCTGGAGAGCGGCAAGCTGCTGGCGAAGGGCTCCGCCGGAAACGGCCAGATCCGCTACGGCGCGGACGTGATCAACCGCATCATCGAGTCCAGCCGACCCGGCGGAAAGAAGCGTCTGCAGGACGCGATCGTCAAGGAGACGCTGCAGCCGCTGCTGCGCGCGATGTATCAGGACGCGAACGTGTCCGAGGAGCGCGTGCTGTCCATCTGCGTGGCGGCCAACACCACCATGAACCACCTCTTCGTGGGCACGGACGCGGATCCGGTGCGCACGGAGCCCTACATCCCCGCCTTCTTCCGCTGGGACGGCCTCATGGCCCGGGACGTGCGCCTGCCCGCCAACAGCGAGGCTGGGGTGATCCTCGCGCCCAACATCGGCTCCTACGTGGGCGGCGACATCACTGCGGGCGCGCTGATGAGCATGATCTGGAACAGCGACGAGCTGTCCCTGTTCATCGACCTGGGCACCAACGGCGAGATCGTGTTCGGCAACCGAGACTTCCTGATGAGCTGCGCCTGCTCGGCGGGCCCCGCCTTTGAGGGCGGCGACATCTCCTGCGGCATGCGCGCCACCGACGGCGCAATCGAGGCCTGCACCATCGACCGCGAGACCATGGAGCCGACGTTCTCCATCATCGGCGATGCGGGTCAGAAGCCCATCGGCCTGTGCGGCTCCGGCATCATCGACGTGATCGCCGAGCTGTTCCGCTGCGGCATCATCTCCGCCAAGGGACAGTTCGTCCGCGAGGGTCGCCGCGTGTCCCAGGATGCCAACGGCTTCGACTGCTACGTGCTGGCCTTCGCCGACGAGTCCGAGACCGGGCGCAACGTGACCATCAACACCGTGGACATCGACAACTTCATCCGCGCGAAGGGCGCGATCTTCTCCGCCATCTGCACGCTGCTCAAGTCGCTGGACATGGACGTGTCCTGCGTGGAGCACATGTACGTCGCCGGCGGCATCGGCAGCGGCATCAACATGCGCAACAGCGTGCGCATCGGCATGTTCCCGGACATCGAGCTGGACCGCTTCAGCTACATCGGCAATTCCTCGCTGAACGGCGCCTACGCCATGGTGATGTCCGATCAGGCCCGGGACAAGGTGGAGGAGCTGGCCCAGAGCATGACCTACGTGGAGCTGAGCACCACCCCCGGCTACATGGACGAGTTCATGGCCGCCTGCTTCCTGCCCCACACCAACGCCGAGCTCTTCCCCAGCTGCGCGGAGATGGAGTGATTGCACATGGCTGAAACCGAAAAGCACGTCATCGAGAGCAACAAGGAAATGGTGCCCTTCAAGCACTACGTGGAGCTGTTCGCCAAGCTCGACCCGGAGGAGGCCGCAAGCCGCACCGGCGCGACCTTCGATCCGACCACCGGCTGCTTCGGCATGCGCCTGCTCTACGAGGACTACCGCATCTATTGGCCGCAGTTCCGCATCGCGTGCGACCACGCGGACGCGCTGGCGCTGAAGAGCATCCCGGCGCAGATCTTTCTGATCCGCTTCCTGCTGGAGGGCTGCGCGTCCAAGGGCAGCGGCGCGTTCCTGACCTACCGGGAGATGCCCTGGGGCGACGTGTACCTCACCCCCTTCACCGGACGCTGCCTCAAGCGCGCCGCCTTCACCTTCGGCACGCGGCTGGAGGCCTTCCGCAGGGCTGCGGCGCAGATCCCCGCGATCCCCACGAAGTACGGCGACGCGTCCTATCAGATCGAGGTGCTGCCGGGCTACGAGGTGCGGCTGATCGTCTGGGAGGGCGACGACGAATTCCCGCCGAACGCCCAGATCCTCTTCTCCGACAACTTCCCCCAGGCCTTCTCTGCGGAGGACCGCACGGTGACCGGCGACCTGGTCATCACGGAGCTCAAGCACAGAATGTAAACCAAACAAAGCGGCGAGGTGCATGTTTGAAGGCATGCGCCCCGCCAATTTTGATTTTACACCGCAACTTAATTGACAAACTGTAATATTTTGTGTATAATTGATTGTGTTTTTCAATAAAAGTACGGAGGAATGCAGCTATGGATTTTAAGCAACTGGAATCGTTTGTGGCCGTGGTGGACGAGGGCAGCTTCTCCAATGCCGCAGATCGCCTGCAGATCTCCCAGTCCATGGTGACCATTCACATCCGCAATCTGGAGGCCGAGCTGGGCACGCGGCTGCTGAACCGCACCACGCGCAGCATGGAGCTGAGCGCCGACGGACAGACCTACTACACCTACGCCCGGCAGATGCTGAAGCTGAACCGCGACAGCCTGTTTGCGCTGACCCGCGCGGATCAGAACGAAAACGCCATCAACATCGTCGCCACGCCCTACACCAGCCGCTACTACCTGGCCAAGCGCATCGTGGAGTTCGAGCGCGCGCACCCGGAGGTCAACTTCAACATCACCGTGTGCTACAACTCCGAGATTCCCAACAAGCTGCGCTCCGGCGGCTTCCAGTTCGCCTTCTGCAATATGAAGATCATGGATTCGGACTACGCCGTGAAGCACTACAGCTCCTCCAGCCTGGTGGTCATCACGCCCAACGCGGAGCGCTTCCGCGCACTTCAGGGCCAGACCTTCCCCAAGGAGCTGTTCGGCAGCGAGCGCGTGATCACCCGCAGCAGCACCTCCACCCTTCAGCAGGAGTTCCTGCGCTGGATCAAGCAAAACGTGCCGGACGTGAAGCTGGATGTAGCCGCCGCCATCGACGACACCGAGACCATCAAGCAGCTGGTGAGCGAGGGCGTGGGCATCGCCGTGCTCTCCGAGGTCGCCGTGGGCGAGTTCATCGCCGAGGGCAAGCTGCTCGCCTTCCCGCTGGAGGGAACCATGCCCCACCACCTCTACTTCGTGAGCAAGAAGAAGTACCTCTCCCCCGTGCAGACCGAATTCCGGGATTTCATCCTCGCCGCCAACAGCACGGATGCGAACTGATACAAAAAACCTGCGGATCAGATGATTCGCAGGTTTTTTGCATCCGGGGGGCATCACTTCGCGTCAACCACGACGCCCTTCTTCAGGATGATGTTCGCGTACAGGGCGGATTCACCAGACATGATGACCGCGCAGGACTTCTCGCGGGTGCGATCGTAGAACGCGCCGCGCTCGATGCTGCCGAAGCACTTCTCGCCGCGGGGATCGTACTTGGCGACGATCTCCTTGTAGGTGTCCCAGATGGGGGTCTCGACGGTGTCGCCGGGAACCTTTTCCATCAGCATCACCGGGGTGTCCACGTAGACGTCCAGCGGCATGACCTGCAGGATGGCGTCCAGGATCTCCGGAACGCCGTGGCCGTCCATGCGGATCTCGACCTTCGCGTTGGTGTGGCCCGGGAAGTTGCCGTCGCCGATGGTGATCTCGTCGCCATGGCCCATCTCGCACAGCACCTTCAGCAGCTCGGGGGACAGAATCTTCGGAATACCTTTCAGCATTGGTTGTTACCTCCTAAAAGCGGCGTTTGCCGCATGATTGTCCGCATTTGTACAGAGGCGGATGAACCGCACTCCGGCTCTTCCTCCATTATACAACAAAAGAACCGCATTTGTCTCCCGGAAAACACGCTTTCAGGGGCGGATTTATTGTATTTTTTTCACTTTTTCGGTATAATGGATGAAGATCGGTTTTTCAACATCCATTCGACCTTTCAAGGAGGACAAATATGGACCTGAAAGCGCTCCTGTCGGATCTCCCTCCGACCATTCAGTACATCGCCGTCATCGGCCTGGTGATGCTCATCCTCTACGTTTGCCTGACGCTGACCCGCCTCTTTGGCGCAAAGCGCGGCGAAAAGTACGACTACAACGACCCCGAAAAGGCCGACGAGCTGGTGCCCGACCTGTTCGCCTCCACCGCCTTCAAGCGCAAGAAGAAGGGCGACGAGGCCGCACCGGCCGAGGATTCAAAGAAGGCAGACGAGGCCGCAGCCACCGGGGATTCAGAGAAGGACTGAGCAGCCGCAGCGCCGCGCAGCATCGTCCACCGTGTCCAGCGTGGCCTCCGGCAGAAGCTCCGGGTGCACAAGCACATCGTTCGCCGCGATGAGGCCGTTGAGGTACTTTTCCAGCACCCGCCGCAGCTCGTCCAGCTGCTCCACGCGGTGAATCCGGCTGCAAACCTCTTTTGCCCCGGTCAGGCCCTCGAGATACCACCCGCAGAACTTGCGCAGCTCACACATGGCCAGGCGCTCCGGCTTCTGATCGCACATGCGCGCGCCCAGCCGCAGCAGCACATCCACGCGCTCCGTTGCATCCCGCTGCACCGGCGCATCGCCGCGCTCCAGGCGGCGGATGTCGTCGAAGATCCAGGGAGCCTTCAGCGCCGCGCGCCCGATGCACACGCCCTGCGCGCCCAGCTTTTCGCCGAAGGTCGCCGCGTCGGAGGGCTTCGTGACCGCGCCGTTGGCGTACAGCGGAATCGTCACCGCCGCGCGCACCCGCTTCATCGCGTCCAGATCCACGCTGCCCCGGTACATCTGGCTGCGCGTGCGCCCGTGCAGGATCAGCTCCGCACATCCCGCCTCCTGAGCCATGGCGGCGATCTCCGGCGCAGTGATGTGCGCTTCGTCCCAACCCAGGCGCAGCTTCAGCCGCACCGGCAGGCGCGTCGCATCGCACACCGCCCGCAGAATCTCCCCCGCGAGCTGCGGATTCCGCAGGATTGCCGAGCCGCTGCCCCCGCCCACCACCGTGCGCGCCGGACAGCCCATGTTGATTTCGATCACATCGAAGCGATGGATGGACTCCAGCTTCCGCGCAGCAGCGGCCATGACCTCCGGCTCGCAGCCGATGATCTGCGCCGCCAGATACGTCTCCTCCGGGCGGCGCATCAGCTGCGCGTCCAGAATCGGCTGCCGCTTCCTTCGCGCACGGGCGTAGGCAATCGCCGAGACCATCTCCGTGGTCGCGTCCTGCGCACCGTATTCAAAGCAAATGCTGCGGAACGCGGCGTGGCTCATGCCGTCCATCGCAGCCAGCGTGTATTTCAGACCCAAGTCTGTTTTCCCCTCTCCGATTCGATTGGAGGTTCCCATGTACGAATCCATCCTAGAAATTGACCTGCACGGTCGGAACGCCTATCAGGCCCGCGTCGCCATCGACGCGGCGCTGCGTCGCGCCGGGGCAGGGGTCTATCGCATCCGCGTCATCCACGGCTGCAACTCCGGCACCGCCCTGCGCGAGCTCGTCCGCACGGAATACGCCCGGCATCCCCGGGTGCTGCGCATCGCAGGCGCAAATCCCGGCGTGACTGAGCTGGTTCTGCGGGAATTCTAAATCCGACTTTGGTTTGTCAATTCCGACTTTGGTTTGTCATTTCCTGACTTCAGTCTATTTTGAATCGATTTGTGATCAAATTTTCGCCACATTTCAGAACCCGGTCGGTTTCTGCGCCGATTGCGCGCTTCAGATAGCCGTATTCGTCCAATGCGCCCCGCGCGTGGAACACCCGATATGCGCCCGCATCGCTCCCCAGGGCGATCTTGCCGCCCAGGCGCGCGCACTCGGCCACGTTGTCCATCTGAAGGCGCAGCAGCGGCCGGAGCACCGCGTCGGGATAGCGGCCCTCGCCGATGAGGTTGCCGATGGTCACCAGCGTGGGCACCCAGATTGTATCGCTCTGCGCCAGCATCCGCACCGCTTCATCGTCCAGATACGCGCCGTGCTCGATGGAGTCCACGCCGGCCTCCACCACCGCCTTCACCGTGTCCGCGCCGTTGGCGTGGGCCATCACGGCAAAGCCCTCGCTGTGGGCGATGTGAATCAGTTCCCGAATCTCCGCCGGATCGAGGGGTTCGCTGGTGATCCTGCCGTAGCAATCGAAGTCCATCAGGCCGGAGATCATGATCTTGATGAAGTCCGCGCCCTGCTTGCGCGCCAAACCGACCAGGGTCGCATATTCCTTCAGCGTGTCGTAGCCCTTTCCGATGAAGCCGCCGTAGCGGCCCTTCCGGTGAATGGGAAAGGCAGGCGTGCGGTAGTCGATTCCGTACTCCCCGGCGATCCTCGCCGCGAAGCTGCCCACGCCCCAGGCGTCGCCGCCGTCGCGCAGAAAGCGCACGCCCGCGTCCCGGTAGGCCTCCAGACGCGCGCGCACCAGCTTTTCGTCCACCCGCTCCTTCTGGGCGTCGATGGCGGCGCGATAATATATGCCGTCCAGAATCATGTGAATGTGGCAATCGCCAAACATGTTTGTACCATCCTTGTACGTCAAATCTCATATCATTATACCCGTTTGAACCGCCCTTTTCAACCGTCGGAGGGGAAAATCTGCGCGCGGCTTGACAGTTGTAAAATTTTCAATTATAATGCGGATGGTGATTGAATCAAAATTGTATGGGGTATATCCATACCAGGAGGTAGATATTATGGAACTGAAAGGCAGCAAGACTGAACAGAATCTGAGAACCGCGTTCTCCGGCGAGTCCGAGGCCCGCAACAAGTACACCTATTTTGCAAGCGTCGCAAAGAAGGCCGGCTACGAGCAGATCGCCGCGATCTTCCAGAAGACCGCCGACAACGAGAAGGAGCACGCCAAGATGTGGTTCAAGGCCCTGGGTGGCCTGGGCGACACCGCCGCGAACCTGCTCTCCGCAGCCGAGGGCGAGAACTACGAGTGGACCGACATGTACGCCACCTTCGCCAAGGAGGCCGAGGAGGAGGGCTTCACCGATCTGGCAGCGAAGTTCCGCATGGTCGCCGACATCGAGAAGAGCCACGAGGAGCGCTATCGCAAGCTGCTGAGCAACGTGGAAATGCAGGAAGTGTTCAAGAAGAGCGAGATGAAGATCTGGGAGTGCCGCAACTGCGGTCACCTGGTCATGGGCAAGGAGGCCCCCGAGGTCTGCCCGGTGTGCGCCCATCCCCAGAGCTACTTCGAGGTTCGCGCCGAGAACTATTGATCTCCGCGCCGCATCCGACAAAAGCCGACCTCAGAGGCCGGCTTTTGTTGCATCGCATGAAAGGAGAAGCATCCATGAAGATTCGCTTCAATGAAAATCAGGAGATCGTGGACTCCGTGAAGGAGGGCCTTGCACGCACCGGCGGCTACTGTCCCTGCCGTCTGGAGCGCAGCGAGGAGAACAAGTGCATGTGCAAGGAGTTCCGGGAGCAGATCAAGGACCCGGACTTCGAGGGCTACTGCCACTGCCTGCTGTACTACAAGGAGAAATAATCCCGCACAGAAATCGCCCCCGGACGCTGCGTCCGGGGGCGAAGTTTTTTAGAAAACGAATCAGCGCTCCTCGCGGAAGTAGGCCAGGCCCAGGCTCTGGGGCGGCTGATCCTCGCGCTTCTTGCGCATGCTGACCAGAATCAGCACGATGATCGTGACCACGTAGGGCAGCATCTTGAACAGCTCCTGACTGGAGCGGGTCAGACCTGCGATGTAGAAGTACAGCCAGTACATCAGGCCGAACAGGTAGGAGCCCCAGATGGCGTTCTTTGGCTTCCAGCGGGTGAAGATGACCAGCGCCACGGCCAGCCAGCCCAGCTTTTCGATGGAACCGTCGTTGGCCCAGGTGCCCTTGATGTAGTCCATGACGTAGTAGATGCCGCCGAGGCCGGAGATGCCCGCGCCGATGCAGGTGGCCAGGTACTTGTTGCGCACCACGTTGATGCCCGCAGCGTCGGCGGTGGCGGGGTTCTCGCCCACGGCGCGCAGGTTCAGGCCCGCGCGGCTGCGGCTGAGGAAGAACTGCATCACGATGGCGATGATGATCGCCAGGTACATCATGAAGCCGTAGGAGAAGAAGATCTTGCCCACGACGCCCAGCTTGGACAGCCCGGGAATCTGCATGCGGAAGGCCGTGCTGGTGGTGGCCACGGAGATCTGGCCCACGCCGCCGGCCAGCTTGTTCAGCGAGCCGCCGAAGAAGTTCGCCACGCCGCTGCCGAAGATGGACAGCGCCAGACCGGATACGTTCTGATTGGCGCGCAGGGTGATGGTGAGGAAGCTGTACACCAGGCCACCCAGCATGGACGCAGCCACGCCGCACACCAGCGCGATGAGCACGCAGACGATCATGCTGGGATTCTCCACGGCATTCTCATAGAAGAAGGTGCTGGTGAGGCTGGCGATGGCGCCCAGATACATGATGCCCGGAACGCCCAGGTTCAGATTGCCCGACTTCTCGGTGAGGGTCTCGCCCACCGCGCCGAACATGATGACCGTGCCGAAGACCACGGCCGCCTGAATGAGAGAAACAAACGAATCCATTTATTTGCCCTCCTTGTGCGTTCTGAAGATCAGCTTGTAGTTGATGAAGAACTCGCAGCCCAGCAGGAAGAACAGGATCACGCCCATGATCATCTCGGAGGCGTACTCGTTCAGGTTGTACATGGAGGCGATCTCCACCGCGCCGCGATCCAGGAACACCAGCAGCGTGGTGATCAGGATCATGGTTATGGTGTTGAACTTGGCCATCCAGGCGACGATGATCGCCGTGAAGCCGCGTCCACCGGCGGTATTGACGGAGATGGTGTGGTCCGCGCCCGCGACGCCCACCATGCCCGCAATGCCGCACACCGCGCCGGAGATCAGCATGGTGCGGATGATGACGCGTTTGACGCTGATGCCCGCATAGCGCGCCGTGTTGCGGGACTCGCCCACCACCGCGATCTCATAGCCCTGCTTGCTGAGCTTGAGGTAGTAGAACATGCCGATGGTCAGCGCCATGACCAGGATCACGTTGAGCATGTAGGTCTGGCCGAAGAGCTTCGGGAACCAGCCCGCCTGGGTGCTCTGGTTGATCACGCCCACGCTGTTGGAGCCGAAGGGGTTCTCCCACAGCGCAACCATGAAGGAGGTGAGCTGGATGGCCACGTAGTTCATCATCAGCGTGAACAGCGTCTCGTTGGTGTCCCACTTGGCCTTGAAGATGGCGGGGATCAGGCCCCAGATCGCTCCGGCAATCGCGCTGGCGATGAACATCACCAGCAGCAGCAGGGGCGTGGGCAGGCTGTTCAGGTAGATCATGCACGCTGCGGTGGCGATGCCGCCCACCAGAATCTGGCCCTCCGCGCCGACGTTCCAGAAGCGCATCTTGAACGCGGGTGCAAGGCCCACGGCGATGCACAGCAGCATCATGATCTCGCGCACGGTGATCCACACGCGGCGCTTGGTGCCGAACGCGCCCTCGAACATGGTGACGTAGACCTTGATGGGATTGAGCTTCGTGACGAAGTAGATGATCAGCGCGTCCACCACCAGTGCAGCGATGATGGCCAGCACGCGAATCATCACGGCCTTCGTCCAGTAGATGCTGTTGCGCTTGGCGATGCGCACGAAGGGCTCGCGAACCGCCTTGTTTTCGGAATGATTCATTCTGCGTCACCCTTCCCTTTCAGCTGCGTCATGCGCAGGCCGACCTCCTCCTTGGTGGCGGTGCGGCCGTCCAGTATGCCGTTGACGTGGCCGGAGCACATCACCATGATGCGGTCGCAGAGCTCCATCAGCACGTCCAGATCCTCGCCGACGTAGATGACCGCCACGCCCTTCTTCTTCTGCTCGTTGAGCAGGCGATAGATGGTGTAGGAGGTGTTGATGTCCAGGCCGCGCACGGCGTAGGCCGTCATCAGCACCGTGGGCGACGCGGCGATCTCGCGGCCCACCAGCACCTTCTGCACGTTGCCGCCGGAGAGCTTGCTCACCGGGGTGATCAGGTCCGGGGTCTGCACATCCAGATCCTCCTTGATGCGCGCCGCCAGCTTGCGGGGCCTGCGGCGGTCGGTGAAGAAGGAGTGGCCGTTGTTGTAATCCTTGAGCATCATGTTGTCCGCCATGCCCATGCTGCTCACCAGGCCCATGCCCAGGCGATCCTCCGGCACGAAGGACAGCGCAATGCCGTGGTCGCGAATCTGGCGGGGCGTGCAGTTCTTCAGCTGAACGCTGCCTCCTTCCCGGGGGAAGTACTCGATGCTGGTGCCGCCCTCGTCCGGCTGAAGTCCCGCGATGGACTCCAGCAGCTCCTTCTGGCCGCAGCCGGAGATGCCGGCGATGCCCAGAATTTCGCCGCTGTAGACGTCGAAGTTTACGTCGTGCAGCACCTGAACGCCCTCCTTGTTGAAGCAGTTCAGATTGCGCACGGACAGGCGCAGCTGGGGATCCACGGGCTCGGGGCGGTCGATGTTCAGCGCGACCTTCTTGCCCACCATCATCTCGGTCAGGGACAGCTCGGTAGCCTCCGAGGTGGGCACGTCGCCCACGTACTCGCCCTTGCGCACGATGGCCACGCGGTCGGACACCGCCAGCACCTCGTGCAGCTTGTGGGTAATGATGACGATGGCCTTGCCGTCCGCCTTCATGTTGCGGATGACGGCGAAGAGCTTCTCCGTCTCCTGGGGCGTGAGCACCGCGGTGGGCTCGTCCAGGATCAGCACGTTTGCGCCGCGATAGAGCACCTTCACGATCTCCAGCGTCTGCTTCTGGGAGACCGTCATGTCGTACACCTTCTGGTTGGGGTCGATGTCGAAGCCGTAGCGGTCGCAGATGGCCTGCACCTTCTGGGCGATGGCCTTGCGGTTGATGCGGCCCTGCTCCGGCAGACCCAGGATCACGTTCTCCGCAGCAGTGAACACGTCCACCAGCTTGAAGTGCTGGTGAATCATGCCGATTCCCAGGTCGAAGGCGTCCTTGGGCGAACGGATGGAGACCTCGCGGCCATCCACGAAAATCTGTCCGGCGTCGGGATAGTAGATGCCCGAGAGCATGTTCATCAGCGTGGTCTTGCCGCTGCCGTTCTCGCCCAGCAGCGACAGAATCTCGCCCCGGCGGATGTCCATGCTGACCTTATGATTCGCAACCACCGAGCCAAACGTCTTTGTGATGTTTGTCATGCGGATTGCAACGTTGGATTCCAAATTCAGGTCACCCTTTCGATGTTCGTCTGCGGCGCGGCGCAGCAGGATTCGCTTTCTTTCCCTTGACAGTCAAAGGGAAGCTCAAGTGGATGAGCTTCCCTTCGGAGTACGGATCGAGACTTAGTTCAGCTCGGTGATGCCGTCAATGCGCAGCGCGAAGGACGGAGCGGACTGATAGTAGGACTCGCAGTATGCGCCGTCGATAATGGCCTCGTCGGTGTCGTACACGAAGTCGCCGTCGGTATCGGTGGCGAAGGTGGAGTTCACGGTCTCGCCGCCAACGGTGAACTTGGTGATGTCGAAGACCTTCAGGGAGCCATCCTGCAGGGCGGCGATGGTCTCGTCAACCTTCTCGGCAGTGCCCTCGGCGCAGGACTCGCCCAGAGCGGTGATGGCAACGGCGCCCTCAGCGTAGCCGGCAGCCCAGTTGCGCGCGATCTTCTCGCCGTTGATGACGGTCTTCATCGCGTACTCATAGTAGACTTCCCAGACGTTGGTGGCGGAGGTCAGCGCAGCGGTGGGCGCGACTGCCAGCATGTCCACGTTGTAGCCGATGGAGTAGGCAACCTTGCCCGCATCCTGCGCAGCCTGCACAGCGGAGGGAGCGCCGGTGGAGTCGGCGTGCTGGCCGATGACGACGCAGCCGCTGGACATCAGGGCGTTGGCAGCCTCGGCCTCGGCGGTGATGTCGAACCAGGAGTTGGTGTAGGTCACGTCCATGACGACGTTCTCAACCACGGACTGGATGCCCAGGAAGAAGGCGGTGTAGCCGGAGACGACCTCGGCGTAGGGATAGGCGCCGACGTAGCCGACCTTGACGTTGCCGTTCTCGTCGAAGTTCTCGGCGGAGAGGGCGTCGTTGGCGAGCAGCTCGGCGATCTTCATGCCGGCAACCACGCCGGAGACGTAGCGGGACTCATAGACCTCGGTGAAGGCGTTGGAGAAGTTGTCCAGGCCGGCGCGATTCGCGGTGTCGCCGGTCATGGAGACGAACTGCACCTCCGGGAACTCGGCAGCAGCCTGCTGGCAGTAGGTCTGATGGCCGTAGCTGTTGGTGAACACCACGTTGCAGCCCGCATCGGCCAGGTCGGCGGCGGCGTCGTAGCAGGTGGCGTCCTCAGCGACGGAGTACTTCCAGATGATGTTCTCGGCGGGAACGCCCAGGGCCTCGGCGGCCTTCTGGATGCCCTCGATGTGCGCGTAGGTGTAGCCCTCGTTCTCGTCGCCGACGAGGATCACGCCAACCTTCAGGGCGGTGGGATCGCCGGTGAGCTCGAGCTCGGCAGCGGTGGTGGAAACGGAAACTTCGGCCATCGCGGATGCGCACAGCATCAGGACGGCAGCCAGAACCAGTGCAAGAACCTTTTTCATTTGAACTTTCCCCTCCGTAGATTTAGCTTTTGGGTACGGTATTATGATACACAGCCAACGTTATAATCGTAGGTTGCAAAGGTAAAAAATACGAACATTATGTCATTTCATGTCGAAATTCGTTTCCTTTTTCGTGCACTGTGCGCGCGTGGGTGCGGCAATTGTGCACAAAAGCGCCGCCCGGTCAATGCCGGACGGCGCTAAGATGAAATTGCTTGTCAGTCCCGGAAGCGCAGTGCGCGCATGGCGTTGAGGATGGCCAGCACGGACACGCCCACGTCTGCAAACACCGCGATCCACATGTTGCCAAAACCCAGCGCGCTGAGAATCAGCACGATGAACTTCACGCCCAGCGCGAACACGATGTTCTGGTGCACGATGGTCAGGGTGCGCTTGGAGATGCGGATGGCCGTGGCGATCTTCTGCGGGTTGTCATCCATGAGCACCACGTCGGCGGCTTCGATGGCCGCGTCGGAGCCCAGCGCGCCCATGGCGATTCCCACATCCGCGCGGGAGAGCACCGGGGCGTCGTTGATGCCGTCGCCCACGAAGGCCAGCTTTTCGCCCTTCTGCTGCGTCTCCAGCAGCTTCTCCACCTGCGCAACCTTGTCGGCGGGCAGCAGCTCGCTGTACACGCCGTCCACGCCCAGCTCCTTTGCCACGGCCTCGGCCACGTCCTTCCGGTCGCCGGTGAGCATCACGCTCTGCTTCACGCCGCAGTCCTTCAGCGCCTGAATCGCTGCCTTGGACTGAGGCTTGAGCATGTCGGAGATGACGATGTGGCCCATGTACGTTCCGTCTGCGGCAACGTGCACGATGGTTCCGCTGTTCTCGCACTCGTGCCAGTCCACGCCCACGTACTGCATCAGCCTGCCGTTGCCCACGGCAACGTTTTTGCCGTCCACCGTTGCGATCACGCCCTTGCCGGACAGCTCCTCCACGTCGGAGATGCGGTTCTCGTCCAGCGGCAGGCCGAAGGCGCGCTTCAGTGAGGCCGAGATGGGATGGGTGGAGTAGCTCTCCGCCAGCGCCGCGATCTCCAGCAGCTCCTGCTCCGGCACCTTCTCCGGATGGATGGCCGTGACCTCGAAGTTGCCCTGGGTGAGGGTGCCGGTCTTGTCGAACACCACGGTATCCACCTGGGCCAGCGTCTCCACGAAGTTGCCGCCCTTGATGAGGATGCCGTTGGCGGATGCGCCGCCGATGCCGCCGAAGAAGCTCAGCGGAACCGAGATCACCAGCGCGCAGGGGCAAGACACCACCAGGAAGATCAGCGCGCGGGAGACCCATTCGCTCCAGTCGCCCGTGATCAGCGAGGGAACCACCGCCAGCAGCAGCGCCGACAGGCACACCGCCGGGGTGTACCAGCGGGCGAACTTCGTGATGAAGTTCTCGGACTTCGCCTTGTTGGAGGAGGCGTTCTCCACCAGCTCCAGGATGCGCGCCACGGTGGATTCGCCGAAGCGCTTGTTCACGCGCACGTGCAGCACGCCGCTGAGGTTGATGCAGCCGCTGATCACGTCCTCGCCGGGGTGAATCTCCCGGGGCACGGACTCGCCGGTGAGGGCGGCGGTGTCCAGCGTGGACGCGCCCTCGATCACCTCGCCGTCCAGCGGCACGCGCTCGCCGGGCTGGATCACGATGCGCTCGCCGATCTCCACTTCCTCGGGATCCACGTCCGCCAGCGCGCCGCCGCGCTCCACGTGGGCCACGTCCGGGCGGATGTCCATCAGCGCCGCAATGGAGCGCCGGGACTTGCCCACTGCGCAGCTCTCAAAGAGCTCGCCCACCTGGTAGAACAGCATGACCGCCACGGCCTCCTTGGAATCGCCGGCGCACATCGCGCCGATGGAGGCCACGCACATCAGGAAGTTTTCGTCAAAGACCTGTCCGCGGGAGATGTTCCTGACCGCCTTCCAGATCACCCTCCAGCCGATCAGGCCGTAGGGGATCAGGTAGATGAGCAGCTCCCACACGCCCTCCACGGGCAGCAGCAGCGCCACGGCGAACAGCGCAGCCGCGATCAGGATGGTATAGAGCGAGCGCTTCTGCTTGCGGTTCATGCTCTGCACGAAAGCCGGGGCCTTCATTTGAGGATCACTTCACATTCATCGTCAATTTTCCTGCAGGCCTTTGCCGCCGCCTTCGCGATGGCGTCAAAGCGCGCGTCGTCCGCCTCCAGGGTCATCTTCTGCGCAAGGAAGCTGATGTTGACGCTGATCACGCCGTCGATCTTGCGAATCTCGTTCTCCATCTTGGCCGCGCAGTTGGCGCAGTCCAGATCCAGCATCTTGAAAACCTTCTTCATTTGTCCTTCCTCCCCCGTCATTCCTCGATGTGTTCCATGCCCTGGTCGATGATCGTGCGCACATGATCGTCCGCCAGCGAATAATAGACCGTCTTGCCCTCGCGCCGGTTCTTCACCAGCTTCGCCTGCTTCAAGAGCCGCAGCTGATGGGAGATCGCCGACTGGGTCATGCTCAGCACCTCCGCGATGTCGCACACGCACATCTCCGCCTCAAACAGCACGTACAGGATGCGGATGCGCGTGGTGTCGCCGAAGATCTTGAACAGCTCCGCAAGATCGTAGAGCTTCTCCTCCTCCGGCATGTCCGGCTCCACCCGCCGGATGATCGCAGCATGGGTGCAGTGCTCGTCGCAGCGCTCCACGCCGTTGGGATCGAACATGCGCTCACCTCCAA
>JBJEJN010000053.1:0-17440 GCA_051878085.1 Aristaeellaceae bacterium
AGATGACGTTGGTGGGAATGTAGGCGGAAACGTCGCCGGCCTGGGTCTCAATGATGGGCAGGGCCGTCAGCGAACCGCCGCCGAACTCCGGCGCGATGCGCGCGGCGCGCTCCAGCAGGCGGCTGTGCAGATAGAATACGTCGCCCGGGTAGGCCTCGCGTCCCGGCGGGCGGCGGATCAGCAGCGACAGCGCGCGGTAGGCCACGGCGTGCTTGGACAGGTCGTCGTAGATGATGAGCACGTCCTTGCCCTGCTGCATGAAGTACTCGCCCATGGCGCAGCCCGCGTAGGGGGCGATGTACTGCAGGGGGGCCAGCTCGGAAGCCGTTGCGGAAACCACGATGGTGTAATCCATCGCGCCCGCTGCGGTGAGCTCCTCGACCACGTGCGCAACCGTGGAGCGCTTCTGGCCGATGGCCACGTAGATGCAGATCACGTTCTGACCCTTCTGGTTCACGATCGTGTCCGTCGCCACGGTGGTCTTGCCGGTCTGGCGGTCGCCGATGATCAGCTCGCGCTGGCCGCGACCGATGGGAATCATGCTGTCGATGGCCTTGATGCCGGTCTGCAGCGGCACGGACACGCTCTTGCGCTCGATGATGCCCGGCGCGGGGCTCTCGATGCGGCGGTAGTCCGCGGCCTCGATGGGGCCCTTGCCGTCGATGGGGGTGCCCAGCGCGTCCACGACGCGGCCGATGAGCGCCTCACCCACCGGAACGGACACGACCTTGCCCGTGCGGGTGACGCTGGAGCCCTCCTTCACGCCCTCGTCGCTGCCCAGCATGACCACGGCCACGGAGTTTTCCTCCAGGTTCAGCGCCATGCCGTACACGCCGGTGGAGAAGCGGATCAGCTCGTTGGCCATGCACTTTTCGAGTCCGGAGACCCGGGCGATGCCGTCGCCGACCAGAAGCACCGTGCCGACGTCGTCCTGCACGACCTTCTGTTCGTACTGCTTGATCTGCTGTTTGATGATCTTCGAGATTTCCTCAGGCCTCAATTGCATCTCAATCAGGCCTCCCTTCCTTCGGTTTCCATGAGACTGCGCCGCATGCGATCCAGGCGCGTGCGGATGGAGTTGTCGTACCTGCGGCCCTCCAGATCCACGCGCAGACCGCCGATGAGCTGCGGATCCACGTTCAGATGCAGCACGACCTGCTTGCCGGAGAGCTTCTCCAGCTTCGCCTTCAGCGCCGCCTGCTGCGCTTCATCCAGCGCGGATGCGCTCACCACCTGGGCCTCGGCGATGCCGTAGGCCTCGTTGAAGCGCATGCGGAAGAAGTCCGCGCACTCGGTAAAGAGCCGCATAGCGCCGCGCTCGGTCAGCAGCTTCAGATAGTTGAGCAGGTAGGCGTGCACGCGGCCGGCAAAGGCCTCGTCCAGCAGCGCCTTTCGCTTTTCAATTTCAATGTTGCGCGCATCCAGAAGCGCGATGTACTCCGGCTGCTCCCGGAAGCAGGCGACCAGCATCTGGAGCTGCTGCTCCATCTCCTGCGCGACGCCCTCCTCCGTGGCGAGCTCAAACAGCGCATTTCCATATTCTCTGGCAAAATGCGTCACTTGTCATCCCCCGCATTCCGGATAAAATCCTCCACAAGACCCGCCTGATCGGCGCCGTTGATCTCGCGGCCCACCATCTGCTCGGCGATGTCCACGGCAAGGCCGGAGATGTCGCTGCGCAGCTCGGCGTAGGCCTTGCGCTTCTCCTGGGCGATCTCGCCCTCGGCCTTCTTGATGATGTAGCTGGCCTGCTTGTGCGCACCGTCCACGATCTCGTCGCCCTTGCGGTTGGCCTCGTCCACGGCGTTGCGCACCAGGCGATCCGCCTCGTCGCGGGCCGTCGCCATGCGCTGGGTGTATTCCTCCTTGAGTTCCGCCGCGGAGCTGCGATCCGCGTCCGCCGCCTCATAGATGCCGTCGATCTCCTGCTGCCGCTTGTCCAGAATGTTCTGAACCCGGTTGAACAGGAACTTCTTCATCAACCACACCAGAAGCAACAGGTTGCCGATCTGAAAGATGATCGTCCACGGCGCGAGCGAAACAAATTGCTGAACTTCCACGCTCTATTTCCTCCCGTTGCGTATTGCCGTAGTGAATCAGGTGAGCGGCTTTACAAACAGCAGGATCAGCGCGATGATCAGGGAATAGATACCGGTGGTCTCCGCAACCGCGCAGCCCAGCAGCATCGTGGAAGTGACCTCGCCCTTGCACTCCGGCTGGCGGCCGATGGCCTCCAGGGCCTTGCTGACGGCGATGCCTTCGCCGATACCGGGGCCGAGACCTGCGATCATCGCAAGACCTGCGCCAATTGCACTGCAGCCGAGAATGAATCCATTGTCCGTCATGTTTGTTTCCTCCTAATTTGTTGTCGATTGTTGTTTATGTCATTATTCCTCGCATGCAAGCTTGATGTACATCATCGTCAGCATGCAGAAGATGAATGCCTGAAGTACGCTGGTGAAGAGGTCGAAGTAGATCGACAGGATCGCCGGAATACCCAGCTGGAAGATGGGGATCTGGCTGAGAATGTCGCCCACCACGCCGGGGATCAGCCCCAGGATGCCCGAGGACAGCGCCGCCAGACCGCCGTAGAGCAGCAGCGTCACCACCGAGCCGGAGGCGATGTTGCCGAAGAGACGGAAGGCCATGGAGATGGGCGTAGCCACCTCGCTGATCATGTTGAGGGGCGTCATGATGAACACCGGCTGGGTGAAGCCCTTGAGATAGCCGCCGATGTGCTGGGTGCGGATCTTGTAGTAGGTGATCACCACGAACACCAGCAGCGCCCAGCCCACGCAGGTGGACAGATCGCCTGTGGGCGCGAACAGACCCACCATGCTGATCAGGCTCGAGAGCATGGCCAGCGAGAACAGCGCGCCGATGAACGGCACGTAGTGCATGAAGCGCTCGCCCATATTGTTCTTCACCATGTTCCTGACCATACCTACCAGGTATTCGGCCACGACCTGGCGCTTGGTGCGGGCGTGCACCTGCATGCCGTGGGTCAGGAAAATGCACAGACCCACGATCAGCGCCATCACGATCCAGGTGTTGACGATGGTCTCCGTGATCGGTATGCCCCCGAAGATCGGGATATTGAACAAAACTTTTGCGCCTGTAACTTCAAGATTCATTTGATTTCTCCACTTCCCTTTACGCTGCGCACCCGATGAATTGCGTTCATTACCGAGATGGTGATTCTGGGAAAGATCAGCGGGCACACGCAGGCGATCCAATTGAGCTTCAGCACCGCCAGCCCCACAATCAGCAGACCCGCGCCCAGCAGCATGCGCAGCAGGTAGCTCTGACGCATCTTCAGCTTCGCAAGCTTCACCGCGTCGGGATCCACTTCCTCGCTCTTGGTCTGCGCGCTCTCTGCGATGCGCTGCACCGTCAGCCCCAGAAAAAAGAAGTTTGCCACGGCCAGCGCGCTGCCATACAGTCCGCCGAACAGCACGTTCAGGCTGAAGCGGCCGATGACGGCGAATACGATCAGCATCACCGCCGTCAGTATCAGCGTGCCGATGGCGATGTGCCCGGTTTCCTTTACAACTGCCTCCTGCGGCTTCATGTTTTCTCCCTTTCGACGATTTTCCATAAATTTAATTTTTAGCGGTTTCTTAGCAATTCTGCCCGACTACAAATTCGGAGTCCTTACAGCGATTTCCTTCTTTATTCTGTCAAAAACCAAAAATTTAACCGTACAATTTGAATCCTTCAGCTGCGCGCGGCAGCAGAAAGCGCCGGAGTCCGCGTTCGGATTCCGGCGCATGAATTGCTTGTTTCCTGTTCAGTTCGGCGGGAGCCTGCTCCCGGCGTGCTCCGCCGGTGCGGCGGTGCGCAGGTGGGTCTGCGCGTGCAGCTCGGTATCCATATCGTTTGCAGCCTCCAGCGTGAAGGCCGAGACCTCGTAGGCGTTGCGGGTCATGTACTCGCCGTTCTCCATCAGCTTCTGATACTCCCGGGATTGCAGCCGCCCCGTGAGCCGGATGCGGTCGCCCACCTGGAAGCGGGAGGCGTACTGGGCGTTGCGGCCCCAGGCGATGCAGGGAATGTAGTCGCTCTTGCCAAAGGCGCGATTCACCGCCAGCATCATATCGCAGATCTCACGTCCGAAGGGCGTGGAGCGATAGATCGGCGGCTTGCACAGCACGCCCACCAGGGTGACCTTGTTCATGGTGTCGTTTTCCTGGGTTTCGGCCATGCTCTGCACGAACAGCGTGACCATCAGCCGTCCGCTCCCCTCCACCACCTTGTTGTAGGAGCGCACCTGGCCGGTCATCAGCATCAGGCGGTCGCGGTCGAGCTCCGTCACCGCCAGCAGCTTGCCGGGAATCGTGACCGGCAGGCGGTCCACCGCGCCGGAGAGCCGCTTCACCAGCAGCGTTCCGGTGTAGAAGGGTTCGTTCATGACCTCGTGACTCAGCTCCAGCTTGTCCTCCAGGCGGCCTGCCGCCACAATTCGATTGTTGGGATTTTCCATCGTATCACCTCTGGTTGATCAGAATGCGTTTTTCCATATATTCTATGCACCCAGTTCCGGCTTCATTCCTTCGCCTCCACGAACCAGCGGCCCTCGTCCTCGAACAGGTAGGTCTCCTTCCCCAGAATGCGCACGGTGTAGCGCACGCCCTGACCGCCGGCCTTCAGCGCCGCAGCCCGACGCACATCCAGCAGCCTGTCCACCTCGAAGCGCCGTCCATCCTCCCACTCCACCTCCAGCGGACATACCTTGCCCGTCTCGTCGTGGCGGGCAATTACCTTCACATACGCCCTGCGCGCCATGCTTCCTCATCCTCTCCAGCCCACGGGGTGAATCACGTGATCGTCCCGGGGATTGATTGCGTTCAGCCCCGCGTCCGCCAGCAGACTCGCCCGGCCGATGCTGCCGTGGCCGAAGCGGCGGCGGATGTCGCGCACCGCGTCCTCCAGCTCGTAGCGCTGGGCGCTGGGATCGGGAAACATGCACAGCTGCCGGTTCCCGCCCTGCATCTCCAGCGCGGACACGCTCACGCCCAGGCTGCGGATGGGCCTCTCCCAGCGGTAGCGTTCCCGGAACAGCGCCTGGGCATGCGCCGCGATGTCCCGCGAGAGCGCCGTGGGGGCGGAGATCTTCCGCTGGCAGGACAGGCTGTGCAGTTCACAGTCGCGCACGTACAGCGTGATCACGCTGCCCCGCAGGTTCTGCACCCGCAGCCGCTCCGCCACGCTCTCCGAGAGCAGCAGCAGCACCAGATGCACGTCGTGCTCGTTCACCAGATCCCGGGGCGCGGTGGTGCTGTTGCCCACCGACTTCACCGCCGCCGTCTCGTCCACCGACATCACCGGCGAGCAATCGTTGCCACGGGCGAAGTTCCAGAGCATCTCGCCGTTCTTGCCCAGGGCAGCGCGCAGCGCGCCGGGATCGCAGTTGGCCAGATCGCCGATGGTGCGGATGTTGCGGCTGTTCAGCTTGCGCTTCGTGGCCGGGCCCACAAACAGCAGCTCCTCCACCGGCAGAGGCCACACCTTCTGCCGGTAGTTCTCCGGCGTGATCAGCGTGGTCGCGTCCGGCTTCTTCATGTCCGAGCCCAGCTTGGCGAAGATCTTGTTGAAGGACACTCCCACCGACACCGTCAGCCCCAGCTCCTCCTTCGCACGTTCGCGCAGCTCGTTCGCGATCTCCTCGCCGCTCTTTGCATGGCCCGTCACGTCCAGCCAGGCCTCGTCCAGGCCGAAGGGCTCGATGTGGCCGGTGTAATCGGCGTAGATCTCACGCATCATCTTCGAAAAGCGCATGTAGCGCTTGAAATTCGGCGGCGCAACCTGCAAATTCGGGCACTTCTGCCGCGCCTGCCAGATGGCCTCTCCCGTCTTGACTCCCATGCGCTTGGCCAGATCGTTCTTCGCCAGCACGATGCCGTGGCGCGCCTCCGGGTCGCCGCACACCGCCAGCGGAACCTTTCGCAGTTCGGGATTGTACACGCACTCCACGCTGGCGTAAAAGTTGTTCAGATCGCTGTGCAGTATGGTTCGCACGGCTGCCTCACCTGCCCGATTTTGATAATACGAACATTTGTTCGATATCTATATTATAGCACAGCGCACCAAAAATGCAATCGAACGCCGGATTAAATCGCACAGGCGAAAATGGGGCGCAAATGGGCCTTGTGGACGCGGCGCTTTGATGCTATAATTATGGAACAGATTCAAATGGAGGTTGCCGAATGGAGCCGAGAAGAATTGCCGTGGCGCGGGAGATGCACGAGGGAAGCGGATCGAAGGGCCGTTTTGTGCTCTGCGACGCGATTGAGGGACTGGATGCGCTGCTTGAGACGCAGGAGGGCCAGATCAAGCTGATCTATCTGGATCCGCCGTTCCAGACGGGCGAGCGCTTCACGATGCGCGTGCGCGTGGGCGAGGCGGACTGGAAGGCGGGCCGGGGCTCGATGGAGATGGAGACCTTCTCCGATTCCATGGGCCGGGATGCGTTTCTTGAGATGATGCGCGCGGTGCTCGTGCGCTGCCACGCTCTGCTGCGCAGCGACGGCATGCTCTTTCTGCACATCGACTACCGCACCCACCCCTACCTGCGGCTCATCATGGACGAGATCTTCGGCGAGGACAACTTCCTCAACGAGATCATCTGGGTGTACCAGTCCGGCGGGCGGTCGCTGAAGCACTTCAGCCGCAAGCACGACGTGATCCTGTTCTACCGCAAGTCCGCGCAGTACGACTTCAACGTGGAGGAGGTCATGGCTCCCCCCACGGAGCCGCGCAGCAACCACATGCGCAAGCACGTGGATCCCGACGGCAGGGTGTACCGCTCCATCCGCACAAATGGAAGGGTGTACACCTACTACGACGACGATCCTGTGGCCCCCACCGACGTGTGGAGCGACCTCTCCCACCTGCAGCAGCGGGATCCGGAGCGCACCGGCTACGACACCCAGAAGCCGCTTTCGCTGCTGGAGCGCATCGTGAAGTGCGGCTCCCGTGCGGGCGAGACGGTGCTGGATCCCTTCGCCGGAAGCAGCACCACGCTGGAGGCTGCGCGGCGCTGCGGGCGCAACTTCATCGGCATCGACCGCTGCCCGCTGACGCTGAACATTGCGCGCCGCCGCCTGTTCGGTGCGGAGTACGCGCTGGAGTACCCGCCCTTTGCGGGCAATCCCATCTGCCGCGCCTCCGCAAGCCCCGGCGTGGGCTTCTACCACGTGACGCTGGAGCGCTTCGAGCTGGAGGAGGGCCTGGTGGATCGGACGCTCAATGGCCTGGACGGCGTGGACGCCTGGTCGGTGGGCTACCTGCGCGACGGCGCGTACGTGGCCATGGCCGAATCCGTGCGCACCAAGCGCAATCCGGCCCTGCGGGAGTCGCTGGACGCGCCGGTGTACTCGGGCCAGCTGGCCCTGTGCGTCAGCGACGTCACCGGACGCAGCTTCTGCTACGAAATCGATCCCGAATAGACCACTTAATTTAACATTGCGGCGATATAATGAAGCGATACCATGAGGGAGGGATTCCATGCTGCTCAACATCGGCGACCTGGTGAAGATGCGCAAGGCGCACCCCTGCGGAAACGACCTGTGGCGGATCACCTACGTGGGCGCGGACGTGAAGATGCGCTGCGAGAAGTGCAGCCGCATCGTGATGCTGGATCGCCCCACCTTTGAGAAGCGGATGAAGAAGATCGTGGAATCCGCCGCCGAAGCCGAAGCATGAGCGCACGCACCGTGCGCCGGAGAAAGCGCACGTCGCGCCTGACGCGAAGGGCTCCGCTGCGGGGCGTGATATGGATTGCCGTCTTCGCCCTGATCTGTATTCTTCTGCGGCTGTTCGTGTTCCACCTGGTGCGCATCGAGGGCAGCTCCATGGAGGACACCCTCTGCAGCGGCGAGATCGCGCTGGTCACCAGCTTCGACTACTGCTTCGGCGCAGCGCCCGCGCGCGGCGACGTGGTGGAATGCCGCTTCCCGGGCCGGGTGGACACCTACGTCAAGCGGGTGATCGGGCTTCCCGGCGAAACGGTGGAGCTCCGCGATGGAAAGACGTACATCGACGGTACGGCGATTTCGGAGCCCTACGTGTTCAGCATCGCGGAGGATTACAGCATATCGCTGGGCGAGGACGAATACCTCGTGCTGGGCGACAACCGCTGCGAGAGCTACGACAGCCGCGCGGCGGACATGGGGCCCATCGGGAAAGAGGACATCCTCGGGCGCGTGCGGCTGTGCGTATGGCCGCTGGACGGCGTTGAATAGAAAACCTCCGGAGAATTCCGGTTTATCAATCAGATTGAATGAGAAACGAGGTACATGGATATGCAGGATGACAACAAGCTTCAGCAGGAGCAGTCCGCCGGTGCGGAGAATGCCCGCCCCTCCGTGGAGGAAGTGGTGAACGAGACGGTTCCCGAGGCGGAAAACGCGCCCCAGAAGCCGAAGAAGAGCTGGAAGAAGGAGCTGCGGGAGTGGATCGTGTCCCTGGCTGCGGCGCTGATGGTGGTGTTCTTCATTCGCAGCTTCCTGTTCCAGATCATCCGCGTGGACGGCGACTCCATGTACTCCACGCTGCTGAACAACGAGCGCCTGTTCGTCACCATCCCGGACGTGCGGCTGGGCGGCGTGGAGCGCGGCGACATCGTGATCTGCCGCTACCCGAACCGCGGCATCACCAACTTCGTCAAGCGCGCCGTGGCTGTGCCCGGCGATACGATCTACCGCGCGTGCGGCGTGACCCACGTTGTGTATGAGACCACCGACGAGAACGGCGAGACCGTGACCGTGGACGAGATGCTGGACGAGCGCTACTCCCTCTACTTCCCGCTGGGCTCCTCGGATGACTACGAGGCCTACACCCTGGGCGAGAACGAGTACTTCGTGGTCGGCGACAACCGCTACAACAGCCACGACTCCCGCGACTGGAACGACAGCACCCCCAACGGCGACGTCGGCCCCATCACCGGGGACATGATCGTGGGCAAGGTGCAGTGCGTGGTGTGGCCGCTGAGCTCCATTCGCGTTCCCGATTGAGCAAAGGAGCATTGAATGAGGAAGAAGCAGCAGCGCCTCGTGCGCATCATCGCCATCGTGCTGGCGGTACTGCTGGCCGGCAGTGCGGTCGTATCCGCCGTCATCAGCATCGCCTACGCCGAGGAGGCGGAGCCTGTGGAGCGGAATCAGTATGATATTACAATGGAATACCTTGGAGAGGAACAAGCGCTGCGCGTGTCGCAGCGCCTTGTCTATCTGAACGACTCCGGCATCCATCTGGATCGGGTGGTGTTCTATGCGCCGGCAAATATGTTTCGCAGGCAGAGCGCGCTGATGTACGATGACGCGCAGTGGGCCGAGGCCTTCCCGGCGGGCTACCTCCCCGGCGGCATCGACCTGCAGGGCGTGCTGGTGGACGGTGAGGCGGCCGACTGGGGCTTTCAGGGCAGCGACGAGATCTACCTGCGGGTGGCCTGCGATCTGGAGCCTGGCGAAAAGTGTGAGTTTAGCTTCAACTACTACCTGCTGCTGACGCAGAATCACGCCTTCATGGGCATATCCGAGCTGGACTGGCGGCTGAGCGACTTCTACTTTTCCCCTGCCTACGTGGATTCCCTCTACGGCGAGTTCATGCTCAGCACCCCCACCAGCTTCACCCGCTGGGTCCACTCCCCCGCCGCCGACTTCTCCGCGACCATCGCGCTGCCGGAGCTGTATCTGCTCAGCGCCACCGGCGTCGAGCAGACGGAGACGGATACCGGGACGCACGTCACGCGCTGGACGGTCACGGCGGAGAATGTGCGTTCCTTCGCGCTGAACTTCGGCCTGCGCTACCGTGAGAGCAGCCGCAGCACCGACTCCGGCGTGGAGCTGCGCGCCGTCACCAACCTGCGCGGTAAGGCGGAGAAGCTGCTGGATCTGGCGGAGGAGACCATTGAGACCCTTGAGGCCTGGTTCGGCCCTTTCCCCGCGTCGCAGCTGGACATCGTGCAGACGGACGTGGTGCCGGATGTGCTGGTACACAGCGGCTGCATCTGGCTGAGCGAGGATGCGCTCAAATCGGATAATCTGGAGCATGAGCTGCGCGCAGCCATTGCACAACAGTATTTTGGCCTCTCCGCCTACGCACGACCCGGTTCGGACGCATGGCTGTCCGACGCGATCTCCGAATACCTCGCCTATCTGCTTTTGGAGGAATCTGAAGGCAACAGCGCCTACCTCACCGCGCTGAATGAGAACGTAGTTCCCGCGCTGCAGCTCACCATCCCCGGCGGGCTGGTGGTCACCAGCGACGCTTCGCTGTTCACCGCAGGCGAGTACGATATCGTGGTGCGCGACCGGGGTGCGGCGGTGTTCCATGAGCTGCGCACCGCCATGGGCCGCGACGGGCTGATCGAGGGGCTGCGCGCGTTCTATCAGCTCGGCCAGCAGAGCGACGTGCTCACGGAGATGGATCTGGTGTGCTGCCTGGACGAGACCAGCGGCGGAAGCTGGGAGAAGTTCCTGACCGACTGGGTGTTCAACATCGGCGACTACGTAGATCAGACCATCGACTGGCTGGACTGATTTCCCCATTGACATGCAAAACCCCTGTACAACGCATGCTGCACAGGGGTTCTCTTTTGCTCCGTCAGAAGCGGTCGGTGTGATACTGGATGTTCGCCGCCTCCATCCACTCGGAGACCGTGGCGTTGTACTGGCTGAACTTGATCTCCTCCTCGTAGTTGGCGCGCAGGCTGTCCTTGACCTGCTCGTAGGGCACCGCGCCGGGCGCGACGTCGCCCGCATAGCGCAGAATGCAGACGCCCTCGTCGCACTCCACCAGGCCGGAGAGATCGCCGACGCTGGTCAGCGCCATGGCCGCGTCGCGTACCGCGTCGCCGTACATGCTGCTCTTTTCCGAGATGCGGATGCCCTCCGCACCGGTGCCGCCGTACTCCGACATCAGCGCTTCAAAGTCCTCGCCCTGCTGCGCGCGTCTGAGCGCCTCCTGGGCGCGGGGCATGAGGCTCTGGTACAGAGCCTCGATCTGGTCCATGTTCGCCGTGTCGCCTGATGACAGCTCCGCCTGGAGATTGGCGTACTGCTCGGCCTGCTCCGCATCGAAGTCGATCAGGATCGCCTGCACCAGGCGCACGCCCTCCGGATTCCACACCACAGTGCGGCCCGCATCGCAGTCGGCCTCGTACTCGTCATAGCTCGCGGAGTAGGTCAGCTCCATGCTGGTGAGCTGCTCGTCGTAGAACGCGCGCAGCTGCTCGTCGCTGAGGGTCATGTCGGCGGTCACGTATTCGTACAGGCTGTCGCGCCATGCCTCCTGCTCGGCGGAGGCGAGCATCTCCGCGTAGGACAGGCCGTTCTCCTGAAGGTAGGCCTCCGTCTCGCTGCGCACCTCGTCCTCGGACTTGCCCTCCTCGTAGCGGAAGGCCATGTAGTAGTTCAGGTTGTCCTCGTACTCCGTGCGCACCTGCTCCTCCAGCTCCGCGCGGCGCGCGTCGCTCAGCTCGTACACGCCGAACTCCTTCGCCTTGATCTCCAGCAGCTTCTCCTCCACCAGACCGTTGAGGATCTCCTGCTTGGTGCTCTCGGCGTACTCCGAGATGTTCATGCCCAGCATCTCATAGTAGGACGCGATCAGCTGGTATTCCTCCGCGGCCTCGCCCACGGTCACCACGCCGCCGTCGAACTCCGCCGCGATGGCGTCGGGGTCGTAGGCGTCCGCAAAGGAGGGACTCTGCGCGTCGCCCTCCTCCGCCAGCAGCCGCATGGCCGCAAGCTCCCGGCTCAGCTGCGTGGAACGCACGGTTCCGACCACGCCCCAGACGCAGCCCAGCAGCGTGGTGCAGGCCAGCATAATGCACATCAGGCGCATCCGCCTGTTTCTGTAACGATTTGCCATTTCTGATCCTCCGGATAATGTGATTTCCCCTTTCAGGGACACAGTATAGCATAATTATAGCTTGATTGTCGCTCCCGCAAGCGTGAGCGACCCGGCCAAGCCTCCGGCTTGCCTAATCAACATTATAGCACAGAATTGCTTCTGTGCTATGAATTGAACTGCGATTTCATTGAATTGTTCGTTTTGGGCCGTTCAGGCCATCTTTTCGCCCACCAACATGCAAAGATAGGCAGCCGCCGCGTCGTAGCGGGCGTCGTGGGCGTGGTCGCCGCCGCCGTACCACTTCTGGCACCTGGCGGAGATGAACTCCTGGGAGAGTCCGAAGTGCTGGCAGAGTTCCTCCAGCTTCGGGGGCTTGAGCACCTTCGGGTTCTGCTTGAGGGGGATGTGGGCCTCCTCGGTGTAGTGCTTCAGCGTGCAGAAGATGGGATAATCCGGGAATTTCACGCCGATGCGGGTGAATTCGCTGCGGATGTAGCGCAGGTCGCCGCCTACGTCGTGGCCGATCACCAGCTTGCAGTCCTGAAAGTCGCGGTAGATTTCATCCGCGTGGTAGGCGAACACGTCGCCGCCGGAGAGCTTGCGCAGCTCATACACGCCCAGGCCGTGCACCTTGCGGGCGTAGCGGTTGATGCTCTTTGCGGCGAAGTAGAAGTTCTTGCCGCGCACCTTGCGCCCCTCGATGATGAGATAGGACAGCTGGATGATGCGGCTCGGGCGGTTGCCGTCCAGCTCCACGTCCACCGAAATCCACTTGTCCGGCTTCTTAAACAGGTTCTTTAAACTAATCACGAATCCATGCTCCGTACCATTTTCTCAATTTTCTGAAGTGCCAGCTCCACATTTGCCCGGCGCGTTGCGAGATTGAAGCGGAAGTAGCCGCGACCGACCTCCCCGCCGTAGTCCATGCCGCTGTTCAGCGCCACGCCCGCGTCCTCCACCAGCCTGCGGAAGAATTCCTCGTGGGACACGCCCACCTCCCGGCAGTCCAGCCACATCAGGTAGCTGCCCTCCTGGGGCTCGCAGTGAATCTGGGGAATGCGGCTGCGGATGAAGTCCACGGCAAAGTCCCGGTTCTCCCGGATGTACTCCACCACCGCGTCCATCCACTCGTCGCCGTGGTTGTAGGCGGCGGTCTGGGCGATGGCGCCGAAGATGTTCGGCGTGCCCGCGTGGGCGCGGGTGATCTCCGCCTTGACCTTCTCGCGCAGCTCCGCGTTCGGGATGATCGCGGAGGACTGGCGCAGGCCCGCCAGGTTGAAGGACTTGGTGGCCGAGGTGAGCATCACGCAGCTCTCGCTGTGCGCAAGGCTCAGGATGCGGGTGTGGGGCGTCGCGCCCAGGTTGAAGTCCGCGTGAATCTCGTCCGAGACGACGATCACGCCGTAGCGCGCCGCCAGATCCACCAGGCGCTGCAGCTCCTCGCGCCGCCAGACGCGGCCCACCGGGTTGTGGGGGTTGCAGAGGATCATCAGCTTCGCGCCGTCGGCAAACTGTTTCTCCAGCAGATCGAAGTCCATCTCCCAGCCGCTCTCCGTGCGCATAAGCGGATTCTCCACCAGCGTGCGGTCGAACAGGTTCACCGCGCGGAAGAACGGACCGTACACCGGCGGCTGAATCACGACCTTGTCACCCGCCTCCGTCAGCGCACGCACGCAGAAGTAGATGCTGTCCACCACGCCCGGGCTGTAGAGGATCCAGTCGGAATCCACCTCCAGGCCGTAGCGGCGCTTCAGCCAGCCCTGCTCCGCCCGCTTTTCCTCAGCCGAATTCTCCGTGTAGCCATAGATTGCGTGCTCCGCGCGCTTTGCAATGGCCTCGGCAATTGCGGGCGCGGTGCGGAAATCCATGTCCGCTACCCACATGGGCAGCAGGTTTTCGCGGCCAAAATATTCCCCGCAGCGATCCCACTTTTCGCAGTTCGTGCCCCTGCGATCCACCTCTGCATCCAGATATTCACGATAAAAGCTGTTCATAACCCAGCCTCCTAAAAACTCATACGCTCTATTATACGACGAATGTGAAAAATATGCAAGCAAACTTATCGGAAATGTGAAAGGAACTTTGTTCTCTCATTTCCACATAAGCAGGGGGTGCAAACCAGCGTTTGCACCCCTCGCAAAGGTTCCGATCGGTCAGGCGATCTCCAGCGCGATCTCCATCATCTTGGTGAAGGTGTTCTGGCGGTCCTCCGCCGGAAGCGCCTCGCCGGTGACGATGCTGTCCGAGATGGTCAGCAGCGCCAGCGCGTTCTTGCCCGCAGCCGCCGCGTTCAGATACAGCGCGTAGGCCTCCATCTCCACGCAGAGCACGCCCAGCTTCATCAGCTTGTGAGAAGCGGTCTCGTAGCCACCCTGCTCGTAGAAGCAGTCGCTGGAGAACACCGGGCCCGGCACGATGGGCTGGCCCAGCTTCTTGCCCGCCTCCACCGCCTTCGTCAGCAGCTCGTAGGAGCAGCAGGGCGCCAGCGTGCCGTCGAAGCCGAACTGGTAGCCGTAGTTGGAGGTGGTGTAGGCGCTCATGCCCGCCACGATGTCGCGCAGCTTCAGCTTGTCGCTCATCGCGCCTGCGGAGCCCACGCGAATGATGTTCTCCACGCCGTAGTAGTTGTACAGCTCGTAGGAATAGATGCCGATGGAGGGCATGCCCATGCCGGAGGCCATCACGGAGACGCGCTTGCCCTTGTATTCCCCGGTGTAGCCCTGCACGCCGCGCACGTTGTTCACCAGCTGCGCGTTCTCCAGATAGTGATCCGCAATGTACTTCGCGCGCAGCGGATCGCCGGGCATCAGTACGGTCTTTGCAAAGTCCCCTTCCTTTGCGTTGATGTGGGGGGTCGGTATGTTGCTCATATTCGTCCTCCTGTATGTCGATGTGGGTGATCAGAACCGGAATGTATCCGAGACGAACGATTTGAACGCCCCGGCAAAGCTCAGGTCGTGGGTGTGCATGCGCAGAATCGTGCCCGCAAGCAGCAGCGCGATCACCAGCGCGCCCGCGACGATCAGGGTCGTGACCGTCGCCCGTGTGCTCTTTCTTCGCATCTTATCCGCGCTTCCTCTTCCTTCGTGATGGGTGCGTGCACGGCGTAGAGCCGCGCCATGTCCTGCTCCGCCTCCGGGTCGTCCACCGGGAGCGCCGGAAACAGGCCCGTGCACTCCGTGGCGCTGGCGACGAACTCCGTCTCCTCAAAGCTGTCCCTTTTATGCTGCCTCAGCATGATGCTTCCTCCCTTCCGGGATTCAGCATCTCCCCGCAGGGCGCGCTTCATGCTGCCAGCTTATTCCTGCTTCAGCGTCTCTGCGCCCGTGCGCTGATAGCCCATGCGGATCAGCTCCGAGATGTCCCAGGGCCGGGTCTCCGCGTCGGGATAGAGGATCAGCAGCTCCTCGTAGGGCTCGGGGTTGTCCGGGTCCAGATCCACGCACTTCTTCAGCATGGCTGCGGCGGATTCCAGCTTGTCCGCCTCGTAGTAGGCCACCATGGCGCTGTGGGCGTACTCGTAGTTGTCCGGCTCGCGGTTGAGCGCCTTCTCATAATAGCGCGCGGCCAGTAGGTCGGAGTCCTTCTGATAGGCCTCGTAGGCCAGATCCGCATAGGCCTCCGCCGACCAGGCCAGGTTCACCTGCGCCAGCACCCGCTGGCCCCGGGGCGAGATCCCCCAGGCCGCGCACACCACCAGCAGAATCAGCATCAGGATCAGCGCGACGATGCCCCGGATGTGCCGCTGGAAAAAGCTGCCGGACTCCGGCTCCTCGTAGTCGAAGTCATCCTCATAGGGATCGCCGTATTCCTCGTCCATGTCGTATGCGTCGTCCTCGTCCCCGCCGTCCATGAAGATGTCATCCAGATCCATGTCCTTGACCGGGATGTAGGTGTTGGCGCTGCGGCTGCGGTGGTTCTCAGGGCGCGTCGGCGCGCTCCGGCGCTTCGGGGGCGCGGGCGGCTCCGGCACGTCCTCCACGGCGGGCGCAGGCTCCGCTTCCGGCTCCGGCGCGGACTCGGCTTCGTTTTGCAAATCCGGCGCATCAAAGTCGAAGCGCAGCGGCTCGAACTCCTCCACCGGCACCTGCTTCGGCACGGACGGCTTTGCAGGCCTGTCCGCATCGTCAAACAGGCTCACCGGCGCGGCAGGCTCCGGGCGCTGTTCAACCGGCTTGGCTCCGGTCTCCGGCGCAGCCTCGCGACGCGGTTCAGCCGGATTTCCCCCGGTCTCCGGCGCGCTCGAAGCGGGCGCATCCTGATCGGGAATCACGATCGGCGCGCCGCAGAAGGGGCAGAACAGCATGTTTTCCATGACCTTCTTGCCGCATTGTCCACAATACATCGCGCTTCCTCCCTGTCTCGAAATGTGGGTCAAAGATTGCGCAGCGCCTCGAAATCCGGATCGCCGTAGAAGCTGCGGTCCTCCCCCGCGTCGCCGCCCAGCGCTTCAACTGCGTCGCGCAGCTCGATGTAGTCCAGATACCGCAGGTCGAAGAGGTTCAGCATCTCCTGAAGCGGTTCGAGGGCCCTGGGATCGCCCAGCTTGGCCAGCAGCGAGGCGTTCAGCGCGCGCTGCTCCGGCTGGTTCTTCAGCCGCCGGATCAGGTAATCACATATGCGCGCATCTCCCGGAAAATTGCAGCAGACGTCCAGAATCAGCGTCTGCGCGTGCTCCGGCGCGCCCGGATATGCGTTCAGCAGCTTTTGCGCCGTCGCCGCGTCCCTGCCGGAGAGCACGTCCGCTGCAAGGTCGCTCAGCTCACTCTGCTCCTCCGCGCCGACCACCATGGAAATCAGCAGCGCGTCCGCGTCCCTGTCGCCAATGTCCCGCAGCATGCCCATGGCCTCCGCGCGCAGCTCCTCGCTCTGATGTTCGTCGGCGACCAGCGTTCGCAGCAGCGGCGCGCAGTCCGCGCCCCGTTCCACGATGCGCGCGTACAGCGGCTCGGGCAGGTTGACCTTCTTGTCGAAGTAGCCCTGCATCAGCTCGATTAGCTCCTCCGGGCGCTCGTAGCGCTGGAAGTAGGTTGCAGGACTCGCGCCCTCCAGCCAGTCCGCAGGCGCGTTGATCCACTCCTCCATCATGCTGTTGTAGCTGTTCTCCACCTGCTCCTCGGTCAGTCCCGGATGGGCCGCCATCCACTTGCGGGCGAATTCAAAAAATTTCGCGTCGAAATCAATGATCTTCATCTTCATTATCCTGTTCTGTGTTCGCATCCTCGTAGCATTCCAGCACCGAAGCCATGTGGCGCGCGTAGAACACCATGCGCCGGGGCTTGCAGGCGAACTGACGCGCCAGCTTCTCCACCGACGCGTGCCTGCCGTGCTGCAGGAGATAGTTCCAGGCAAGCGCCGCCGCGGCCTCCTGGGTGCACACCAGCGGATCGTTCCGGCCGCATGCGCCGCGATAGCCCCGCCAGAGCAGCGCCAGCGCCGACAGCGCCTCCACGCCGTACTCCTGGGAGAGCACGTCATCCGCAAAGCGCACCAGCTGGCGCTCACCCACCGGCATACCCGCCAGCACCCCCTCTGCCTCCGGCAGCAGGCCGTCCAGCAGATCCATGTCGGGCGGCATCAGCTT
>JBJEJN010000054.1:0-17336 GCA_051878085.1 Aristaeellaceae bacterium
AAAACGGCAGCGCCGTTAAAAGGTTCTCCAACAATTTACAATGTATTATAGCACACTGAAAATCGTTTTTCAATAAATCTCCGTCAAATCTGCAAATTTTCTTGAATTCCCATCGGACTACTGTTCAGCCTGGCCATATCCGGATGTTGTCCGCAATTTACGATCAATTTGCAGTAAAAAGTGTGTGAAGCTTTCGCTCGCATGCTGCGCCTGAGCCGATATGGCCGCAGACAGAAAAAGCGGCCCGATGAGCGCATCGGACCGCTTTGGATTCTGCAATCAGATCTCCAGGTAGGAGTCGGAGTACAGGGTGTGATTCTTGAAGATGTCGCAGGACTTGATGGTTTCCATCAGGCGCAGGTCGCAGGGGTTGACGATGGCGGAGGTCAGGCCCTGCATCATGGCCATGGCGACCAGGGCGGAGTCCATGATGGGACGGACAGCCTTGGGGGCGCCGTTGGAGTTGTTGGACAGGCCGCCGGTGGACTTCAGGCCCTCGTCGGCGAACAGCTTGATGGCGTTCAGCACGTCCATCTGCTTGTCCTGCATGCCCTTGACAACCAGGAACAGCGGGTCGAACCACAGATCGTCGCTGGTCATGCCCAGGGACAGGCCGCGCTCCAGCATGTCGTGGCAGTGCTTCATGCGCTCCTCGTTGTCCTTTGCAATGCCGTCGGCAGAGCACAGGGCGATAACGATGGCGTCGTTGGCAGCAGCCAGATCGATGTAGGAGATACGGGAACCAGCGTCAGCAGAGTTGACGATCGGCTTGCCGTTTGCGCGGTTGTAGACCTTGATGCCGGCCTCGATCGCCTTCTTGTTGGCGGTATCCAGCGCCAGCGGCACATTGTTGAAGTTCTCCTGCAGCAGCTTGACTGCCCACATCATGCGCTCCGGACCGTCGGACTCGGCAGGGCCGATGTTGACGTCCAGGTAGGTTGCGCCGGCAGCGATCTGCTCGGCAGCGCGCTTGAGGATGGGAGCGGGATCGCGCTCGTCCATGGCCTTGCGGATGACCGGGGAGATGCAGTGGATGCGCTCGCCGATGGTAACGAAGGTCTGGGCCTCGGGATTGTGTCCCTTGTAGGTGACGCCCATATCCACAACCTCGATTGCAGGAACCTTGGTGGCCAGAATCTCATCGAAGGTGAGCTCCGGAACGGCTGCGGCAGCGGCTGCGGTCTCGGCCTTGGCGGCGTTGGCGACGGCAGCGGCCTTGGCGGCCTCCTCGTATTCCTTGTTCTTCATGTACTTGGGCAGCTGGACAGCCTCCATCGGGCCGACAACAACGTTCCAGCCGGGCAGCTTGTCCTGGATGTCGCCCTTCATGACGGCAACCTTGCCGGGGATGATCAGGGTGCGGTTCTTGATCTTGTTGTCCACATCCAGCTCGGCGAAGGTCTTCTTGATGGAGGAAGAGGACAGCTTGCCTGCGGCCCATGCAGTCAGAACGGACATGCCGGAAGCATCGGTGATGATCAGGTTGACGGGCTGCTTGGAGCGCTCGAGCTCGCCGGAGACCAGGAAGTAGGTCAGGGCGAAGTCAACGGTCATCGCGCAGGGGCTGTTCTCGTCCGCGCCGTTGAGCGGATAGATGCCCTGCTCGACCTTCATCGGCTTCTGCGGGTCGGTGTAGATGTTCTGGCGCAGGCCGTACAGAGCCAGGGCCTCAGCATAGCCCGGGATGCCCATCACGAGGATGGAGCCGTAGCGCACGGTGAACATGGCGGCCAGGGCCGTCTGCATGTGCAGATCGCCGTCGGCCAGCTTGTTCAGGTTGACGATGGACGGATAGCCGAAGGAGCGGTCGCCGTCCTTCAGAGCGGTGCGGCGAACCAGCACGGCGTTCTTCAGGGTCTCCTTGGCGTCCTTGCCGGTGACGTCCAGAACCAGGTTCTTGTTGCCCGCAGCTTCCAGAGCCTTGACGGTGTCGTACAGCTCCTCGATGCTCTCCGCGCCCACGCCCAGGGTCACACCTGCGGCGGTGGCGATGGCGCTCATCTCGGCGGCATTGGCCTTGTTGGCGCCGTTGAGGATGGGCTTGCCCGCCTTGCACACTTCCAGGGCAGCCTTGGCGGCCTCGGCGTCGGTGCAGTTCAGGATCAGCGCGCGGTCGGCCTCGGCAGCCTTCTTGACCAGCTCGACATACTTGTCAACGCCGTTGCCCGCATAGTTCAGGAACAGGAACTCAACGAACTCGCGCTCGCCGATGCGCTCGTAGTCCACCTTCTTGACGGCGGCGATGGCGGAATCGACTTCCTCAGCGCTCATGCAGGAGCACAGGGTGGCGGCGTAGAGGTTCTTGTTGACCAGGGTCTTCTCGTGACGGAACAGCACGGTTTCGCCGCCCAGCTTGTGCTCGTTGGCGCCGGTGCCGACGGTGATGGTCTTCATCAGGGGCGCAGTCGCCTCGGACAGAGTGGCCAGCGCGTCATCGGACATGTAGGGGCACTTGTCGATGGAGACAGAGCCCTGCGCAACCTTCATTGCGAACGCCATGCAGGTGGGGCTGCCGCATTCCTTGCAGTTCTTTTTCGGAGTCAGCTTAAAAATATCAAGACCTTTGAGTGCCATTGTGTTTCTCTCCCTTCCCAGCTTACATCAGGCTGTCGATGAACTGCGCAATCGTCTTGATTGCGGCAGGATGCTTCATGATCACCAAATCGGAACCGCTGGCGAGGCAGGCGGCAGCGGTGGTGATTTCCATTTCGATGCCGCGCTCTTCGACGTCGCCCCATTCCGGAGCTTCCTCTTCGGAGAGCATCGCTTCCTTGACGTTCCAGGTCTCGGTGGAGACGGGGGTCACGATGGGCATCTGCAGCTGGGCGTCGTTCTGCGCCAGTGCGGCGGCCTTCACGCGGTCAAGGGTGGAGGAGAGGTACTCGTAGCCGTAGCCGGCGCAGGAGGAGCCCAGGTTCATCAGGACGGACTGTGCGGGAACGCCCAGCTGACCGATGAGCACGTTGAGCTGCTTGGCCAGGTTGATGTCCACGGCGGACTCGGCGCCAACCTTCTGGTTGTAAGCCATGCCGGCGGATGCGCCGACGGTCTTGTAGTTCTCTTCGCGGGCAGCCAGAACCAGGATGTTCTTGCCCTGCAGGGCCTCGGAGACCTTGGAGAAGATCTCGGCGTCCTTCTCGATGTTCTTGCAGCCCATGACGATGATCGGCAGGGCGGTTGCATCCGCAACGGCCTTGGCCATGGCGACGCAATCCTCAACGGGCATGTTCTCGCCGTTGGGATCCGCGCTCTCAAAATGCAGGCAGACAGCGGAAACGCCTTCGATCTCCTCGGCCTTCTTCGCCATGTCGGCGACGGTGGCGCAGCCCTCGAAGGCCGCCTTCATGCCGGCGGTCTGAAGGGACGCCATGCCCTTGTCGTTGATCTCGATGGCGATCTTCGGGCTGTTGGCGATCGGTGCGTCGAAGGTGTAGAACGGGAAAACGTTCTCGCCGCCGACAACGATGCTCTTCTCACCGGTGCCGAGCGTCACGGCATTGATGGAAGCGTTGTATGCCTGCTTCTTCGGATTAAAAGCCATAATCGTATCCCCCTAAGTTCTTAGTTTACAGGTCCAGTTTTTCCACAATTGAGCGAAGCGCGACCTTGACCGGGTTGTCCTCCGGAACCTTGGCGCTGGGCTTGCCCTCGCAGTCGTACTCGTAGACAGTTTCGTCCTGCGGGAGAACGCCGACCAGATCCAGGCCGTGCTTTTCAATTTCCTCGAGAACCGCGGCGTTCAGCACGCCGCCGGGCGCGCGGTTGACGATCAACTTCATGGTGCCGGGCTTGAGCTCCAGGTCCCTGACCATCTCGGCGATGCGGGCCACGGCCTGAATTCCCCGGCGGGAGCAGTCGCTGATGAGCAGAAGCGTGTCCACGTGCGGCAGCACGCCGCGGCTGATGTGCTCCAGTCCAGCCTCGTTGTCGATCACCATGTACCGGTAGTTGCCGTAATACTTGTCCATCTGGGCCTTGAGCACGCCGTTGACGTAGCAGTAGCAGCCCTTGCCCTGGGTGCGGCCCATGACGAGCATGTCGAAGTCGTCCTCCTCGATCAGCGCGGAGGAAAACTTCATCTCGGCGTAGTCCGCCTTGGTCATGCCCTTGGGAATGGGGCTGTCCTTCATCAGCTCGGCCCGGGCCATCTCCTCCCGGATGTCGCCCAGCGTGGTTTCCACCTCCACGCCCAGCACCTCGTTCAGATTGGAATTTGCATCCGCGTCGACCACCAGAATGGGGCCCATCTGCTTCCTGCAAAGGTATTCGATCAACATGCCGCAGGTGGTCGTCTTACCGACGCCGCCCTTTCCGGCAACAGCAATGGTGTGTGTCATATCCTAGCTCCCGATACTCCCATCCGGCAGCGCGCGCCGCCGGACGGGTTGATTTGCTTTCTCAGACGAGATCCTTGATGCCCGCTTCCTTCACCAGACGGGTCACGTCCTCCCACTTGTTCAGCGCGTAGAGGTGGATGCCGTCGATGCCGCAGGTGCGGTACTCGTCGATCATGCGGATGGTGTACTCCATGCCCGCCTCCTTGAAGGAAGCCTTCTTGGCGGCGATGGACTCCTCGGACTCGTTCGGCGCGAAGGGGTTCGGGAAGATCCAGTTCTTGGAGATGATTTCGCAGAGCTTGCGATCCATCACGCAGCCGTTGCGGGACAGGGCCATGTTGATGGTGGCCGCAGCGTCCAGCACGGGCATGATGCCAACGTCCACGGGCATCCAGATGCCTGCGCCGCGAATCTTATCCATCCAGCGGCGGAAGGCGTCCATGTCCCAGCACAGCTGGGTCATGATGTAGTCGGCGCCCTCATCCTGCTTCTGCTTCAGGAAGGAGACGTCCGCATCCAGGCTGCGGCAGGCGATGTGGCCCTCGGGAGAGCCCGCGACCGCGATGGAGAACTTGTCGCCGAACTCCTTGCGGACGAAGGAGACCAGCTCGGTGGCGTAGTGCAGGTCGCCGTTGGTTCCGGTCCAGCCGAAGGGAATGTCGCCGCGCAGGGCCAGCATGTGATCGATGCCGTGGGCCAGATAGTTCTCCAGCTGATCCTTGATGCCTTCCTTGGTGTTGGCGATGCAGGTGAAGTGGGTCACCGGAATGGCCTTGCCGTCCTTCTTGATCTTGTCCAGAACCTCGAGGTTCTTGCCGACGTTGGTTCCGCCCGCGCCGTAAGTGCAGGAGATGTAGTCCGGACGCAGCTCATAGAGATGATCCAGCACACCGCCCTCACCGCAGAGCTTTTCCATTCCGACATCCGTCTTCGGCGGAAATACCTCGAACGAAAAAGCAGAGCGCTCTTCCAAAATCTCGGGAACAGTCATTTGTTGTTTCCTCCTCATACTGTGATGTATAGACGAGCAGACCCATGGTCAGCTTATTATACCCTTTAATCTTAGCACAAAAGTCATCATCTTGCAAGGGATTCACCCAGAATTAGCACTTCTTTTCGTCAAATTCTGGTGAAAAGGAAGCGCTGGGTGATTCCGGAGCACTCCGCGTACACCGTCAGGCTCTCCCCGTCGTGCTCCTGCACGGTCAGCACCGGATCCGTCTCGTCCTTCAGCAGGCTGCGCACCGCCTCCAGCGGATCGTCCGTCTCGATCTCATCGAAGAACACGTCCCGCATCTGGTTGCGGGAGCAGCTGTTCTCAATCTCGCGCACCACCTCGTAAAGCGCCATGGATTTCCACCTCCTCCATACAATTGAAAATGCCGATACCCGTCTCCGGGTACCGGCAAAGGATCAGCTCGCCTTCGTCCGCAGCACCACGGTGCCGCCGGTGAGGTCCGCGCGGAGCAGCTCGCCCTCCACCACGGCCTCGCGGCCCAGGATGTCCGTCAGCGTCACAAAGCCGTTTTCGCAGGTGATGGTCATCACATTCTTCAGAATCTCGTTTTCAGGGGTCTTTTCATTCTTGTAAACCGTGGACAGGCACATCCCTCATCCCTCCATTCAGGCGTTCAGCGCAGCCAGCACCGTGGACAGGCGCATGTTGCCCTTCTCAAAGTCGGACACGGCCTGCATCACCTGCTCGTAGGCGACGCTCTCGCCCATGTCCTGCAGCTTGCCGGCCAGCTGGGCCAGCTCGTTTGCGTGGGCGGCGTTGTGGCCCACCATGTACTTCATCAGCGCGATCAGCTCGGTCTTGGGATCCACGTCGCCGCAGCCCGCGCAACCTGCGCAGGAGCCCTGCTCACAGTGCGAATGCTCGTGGTCGTGGGGATGCTCATGATCGTGATGATGCTCATGATCGTGATGATGGCCGTGATCGTGGGGATGTTCATGATCATGCGGATGCTCGTGGTCGTGATGGTGCTCGTGGCCCTCGCCGTCGTGGCTGTGGGGAATTCCGTGGGCGTGCATATATTCGTGCTCGTTCTGATTCATATTGCATATCTCCTTGAAGCGAATGTTTTAAATCAGCGTTTGTTGATCCTCTTATAATTATACCGCATATGGCTGCATTTGTCAAAAAAGCAGTCCACATTTCATCCTTCAACCGAAGCGGAGGGATTCAAACGCCGCCTTGCAGAAAAACCGCGCGTCTCCCGGAAATCGCAGACCGTCCACAGGCCGATGGCCAGCGCCAGCACGATCCCGTTGTAGAGCAGCATGCCTCCTGATTTTGGCCACGCGTCGAACAGCGCGTTCCAATCCCAGATTGCGCCGATGGAATTGATGAAGGCGTGGTACGCCGCGCAGGCGAGGCTGCTCCCCGTGGCCTTGTAAATCGCAGCGGCAACGAAGGCCCAGACGAAGATCTGCATGGCGAAGCCGATCAGGCTGTCGCCGTAGTGGTTGGAGCTGGGATGGAGCCACAGCGGCAGGTGCCAAACGTACCAGATCGCGGCGGTGACGGAGGTCGCCACAGGAAACGGCAGGCGCTTCTCCAGCGCGGGCTGCAAGAAGCCCCGCCAGCCCGTTTCCTCGGCGATTCCCACGAAGGGAACCATCACGAGAAAGCCCAGCGGCAGCATGTACCACGCCGCGCCGTTGGGCGTGCCGCAGCAGATCGCGAAGATCAGCGCCGGGGCGCAGAACAGAGCCGTAACCAGCGCAGCCCGCAGGGGGTGCGGCGTGTGCACCGCCCGCCTGAGGAACTCCCGCAGCGAAATCCGCTCCGCACGGCGCAGCGTGAGATAGAGCGCAATCAGCGGCGCAGGCGTGGAGAAGAGCAGCCCCACCACCGCATAGATCGCGTAGCCCAATGTGAGCTTTCCATCCTCCGCATAGGCGACGGCGCAGGGCTCCAGCGCCAGCAGCACCAGCTCCACCAGAATTGTCAGAAACAGCAGCCATCCCAGAAACACGCCGAGCGGCGTACGTCCGTTTTCATCCTTCCACATTCTTCATCCATCCCTTCGGAAATTCGTCTGCGCCGCCGGGGCAAAATATCCCCCCGTACGGCTTGCAAAAACCAGTTTACTATCGTAAAATAGGAAACAGTAAAAAGAGGTGATCCCACTTGCAAGACGAGCACACTTTCGATCCCATGGCGGAGCACGACCACGAATACCTGCACGCCCACGGCATCGCCCACAGCCACGACGGCGAGGGCCACGACCATCAGCACGACGGCGAGGGCCACGAGCATTCCCACGGTCACAGTCACACCCACACCCACGAGAACACCCGTGCGGTGCTCAACCGCCTGAGCCGCGCCATCGGACATCTGCAGTCCGTCAAGCGCATGGTAGAGGAGGGGCGCGACTGCTCCGAGGTGCTGATTCAGATCGCCGCGGTGCGCAGCGCCATCGACAACACCGGCAAGCTGATCCTCCAGGACCACCTGAAACACTGCATCATTGATGCGGCGCGGGAGGGCGACCAGCAGGCCATCGACGATCTCTGCCAGGCCATCGACAAATACATGAAATAATCCCTCTGACGCACCGACAGTCCGCAGGCAACTGCGGACTGTCAAAGCGTTGACAATGTCAACGATTTGCCAGACGCTGAAAAAGCCTGCAAGACAAGAAAGCAAGACTACAAATAAGGGAGCTTACACAGACGTAAGTGACCGCAATTTGCAGTCGCAGCTGACGCAGTAAGCAAAAATGCCTACCGATTCCATTGGTCTAATCGGCATTTTTGCGTTTGTAGGCTTTGTCAGTGGTCTGACAGTCCGCAGGCAACTGCGGACTGTCATTTTTGTGCGGGGCGCTCAGCCTGCGGCCTCCGTGCGCCGTCCCGCGCCGCTCATGTCGCACTCCGCAGAGTAGCGCTCCACGGTCACGCTGCGGTCGCCCTCGCCCTGGACGTAGACCGTGCCGTCCGTGCCGACGATGCTCACGCTGCGGCCGTCCGCGTCCACGATCTCGCCCGCGCAGCTCAGATTCGTGAGCGTGCTGTCCGCCGTGACGATCCAGCGGGAGCTTGCGTCGATGTACAGGCTGCAGTAGCCGCCGCTCGCCACATCCTCCCCCGCATACACTGCGCCGCTGAGGGCGCTGCCCTCGGAGAGGTAGAGCTCCAGGCCGAAGCCGGTGTTCCAGCGCACGTCGCCGCCCAGCGCCTGGCCGATCGCCGTGAACCGGCCGATCGCCGCGCCCGTCGCCCGGCCCGGAGCGCCGCCGATGCAGTCCAGGAGGATTTCGGCCTCCTTATCCAGCTCCACGCCGCAGAGCAGGATCTCCCCCGCCCCGCCCTCCATGCAGAACAGGCTGCCGCTTCGGCTGGACAGCTCCCCGCCCGCCATCTCCAGCCGGGCGCCGTCCTCGCCGTCCGCGCACAGCACAACCGCCGCGATGCCGCCCCGTTTCTCCGTCATCGCCCCGCCGAGCACGCGGCAGTCCTGCAGCAGCAGGTTCCCGCCGGAGTGCACGCGCAGCGCCTCGGATGCGCCCGCAGTGAGCTCCGCATCGCGCAGCTGTCCCTCCGCGGACGCATCCGCCGCAGGGGAGTCCGCGCCGCTCGTCTGATAGCTGCCGCCCTCCACCGACGCGCTGCCGCCGGAGTCGAGCCGGATCGCGGGCGAGCCATTCCCGCCGGTGGTCACGCGCAGGTTTTCTGCCCGGAGCACGCCGCCGGATGCGGCAATGCCCGCGGAGCCATCCCGCCCGGTGTCGACGGCCACGTCCGCAGCCACGACCTCTCCGTCCGCAGCGGCGAACAGCCCCGCCGCGCCCGGCGCATCGGTGTCGATGGCGGAGCTTCGTACGTCCACCCGTCCGCCTGCGGCAAGCACCGCCGCGCCCGCGCCGCTGCGCACCGCGGTTTCGTCCGCCTCCGTATCGCTGCAGCGCACGATGCTCGCGTCCTGCAAAAGCAGCGTGCCGCCGGTGACGCAGATCGCGCTCTCCCCGGCAAGCGTCGATACGAAGGAGCCGCTCAGTTCCCGCGAGCTCTCCACCGTCTCCACCGCCGCGTAGCGCACAGTTTCCTCCGCCCGAACGGCGGCTCCGTTGAGCGCAAGGGCGCATATCACAAGAATCGAAATTGATCGCTTCATTTGCTTTATCCTCCAGTATCTGCCATTCTACCTCCGCATTGTTGTCGCCGGATGGATAAAGTATGAACAAACTGCCAACGATGAGGCCCGGCAGGCTGTGCCGGGCCGCTTCTGACTTCCCTATTTCACCCTGATCTCCACGTCGCCGCTGGTGGTGGAGGCCTTGAACGTGCCGCCGGATGCGGACTGCGGCAGCTTCACATCGCCGCTGACGCTGTGCACATCGAAGGTCTTGCCGCTGCACAGACTCCCCTCCACGTCGCCGCTGACGGTGCTGATCTCAAAGTTCGCTGCGTCGGCGCGCTCCAGTTCGATCTCGCCGCTGGTGCTGCGGATGCGCACGTCGCCGGACGCAACGCTGTCCAGCATCTCAATGTCGCCGCTGACGGTCTCCACGTCCAGGCTGCCCAACGTAAGCTTTGCAAGCTCGATCTCGCCGCTGGTGGTGTCCATCGCGAGCGCATCGATGCGCAGGCCCGTCACGTCCATGTCGCCGCTGACGCTGTGGAGTTGAACCTCCGCATAGTCCCTTTCCGGCAAAAGCAGCGTCAGCTCCGGCTCACTCAGGTGGATTCCGATGTTGTCGTACCAGTGGCTTTCAATGCGCACCACCAGTGTTCCGTCCTGCACCTCGACGGTGTAGGCGTCGCGCCCCGATTCGTCGCAGATCACCCGACAGACGCCGTCCTCCGCGATCTGCAGACGCACGTCCGCGTCCGCCACCGAGACGTCCAGGCGGTCAAACTCCCCCTCGGGCGCATGCGTCACCCGGTTATAGGAGGCCGCCAGCGCGAAATTGTTGAAATTGAAGCCGTTCAGCGCCAGAACGCCCGCAAACAGCAGCGCGCCGACGGCCAGCAGCATCGCCCCCAGGCGCATGATCTTCTTCTCCCATGCATGCATCATACCTTCCCCCTTCTGAACATATAGAGTATTTTCCGTGCGCACCAGGCGCTGGCCCGGGCGACCGCAATCGCCGCGCGGTTGAGCCAGGGCAGGACCAGCAGTGCCGCACCCAGCAGCGCGCAGCCGCCGCCCAGCAGCAGCACGGCCTGCGCAAGGTTCCCCTTGAACAGCCCCACCGCAAATCCCAGCAGGCCGCAGGGCCCGCAGACCGCCATGCCCAAGAGCACCGCGTACAGCGCGGCGATCAGCGACCATGCGACGATGTACGCCGCCAGCACCACCGCGAGGAAGGCGAACAGCAGCGTGAGCCACAGCGGCGAGCCCAGCACGATCAGCGCGATCATCCAGACCGGCGTCCGGCTCCTGCGCTTCTCCTGCACGCCGCTGCTCTCCAGTATCTGCCGGGCGATCTCGTCCGCGCTGCCCAGTCGGGCCACCGCCTCCTCCTCGCTCAGGCCCTCCTCCATGCGATCCTGAATCATCTCCCCGTAGTACTCCAGCGACTGTGCGCGCTCCGCCCGGGGCAGGCCCCGCAGCGAACGCGACAGTACCCGCAGAAATTCCTTCTTATTCATTTTCCTGCGCACCTCCCGCAATAAAGCTGTATATCCTCATGATCTCTCCCCACTCCTGCTGAAACTCCGCGAGGCGCTCCCGGCCCCGCTGCGTGATCTGATAGTACTTTCGCAATCGCCCGCTGTGCTCCACGCTGTACACGCGGAGCATCTCCCCCGCCTCCAGCCTGCGCAGGATCGGATACAGCGTGGATTCCGAAATCTCCACGAAGGGCTCCATCTCCCGGATGATCTGATAGCCGTAGGAGTCGTGCCGCTCGACGGCGGCGAGCACGCAGACCTCCAAAAGGCCGCGCCGCAGCTGTGCATCCATGACAATACCTCCCTTCGCGCAATACTATACAACACATAGTATATATTGTCAAGCCCCATTTCAAAAAAATGCACGCGGCATGTCCCTCCTATGAGGATATGCCGCATGCGGATGCAAAAATACGGATGGAACCACGTGGATTCCATCCGCAGGGGCTGCAATGTGAATTATTCGATGTTGTCGGCATAGGAGACCAGCTCGCCGGTCTTCTTGTTCAGCACGATGGTGGCGTAGCCCGCGCTCTCCAGCGCGTCATCATTCTTCGCCTTGGACTTGGAGTAGCCGTTTAGGGTATCCATGCCGTAGTTGGCGTCGGGATCCTTCTCCTTCGCTTCGGCGATGTTGCTGGCAAGCTCCTCCTCGTTCACCGTGTAGACCGCCACGGAGTAGGTGACGTTGGGATCGGCGAACTTCGGGATGGCGCTCTCGATGACGGTCACCACCGTTGCATCCGCCAGCGCGGGATTGTCCTCGAGCACGTACTGCTGCATGGACACGTTCTTCTCCAGGCGCTCCGCAGGGCTGTAGCCCGCGCTCAGGGAAGTGTTGTTGTAGCTGTAGACACTGTAGCCGAACACCGAGGCAACGCCGATTACGAACAGCACGGCCAGCAGGGTCAGGTTCTTCTTGGTGAAGCGCAGCTTCTCCACGTCGCCGTACATGAAGCCCAGGTGCTTGGTCGGCGGGATCACCAGGCGGAAGAACAGGATCAGCAGGATCGATTCGATGGGGAACATGCACAGGTTCTTGGCGATGCGGGGCAGGTCGACGATGGCGTAATACTTGCCCAGAATCATCTTGTAGTACAGCACCATGACGGGCGTGTTCAGCACGATGTTCACGCCGAAGTCGATCAGGAATCGGGACAGCATCACCCGTGCGGAGCTGATCTTCGCCCGGTAGAAGCACAGCGCAAAGACCAGGGAGCCAGCGATTTCGATGAACACGAAGGGAAAGAAGTACACGCCGGTGGGAAACAGCAGACAGCCCAGGGTGTCGGAGATGGCTGCGGCCACGATGGCCACCACCGGCCCGAACACAGCCGCGCCGTAGGCGTTGATGAAGAACGCCGTGTTGATGCGCAGGTCGGGGCCGACGGGGATGCTGACCATCTTCAGCACCACGCGCAGGGCGATCATCAGCGCCGCGAAGATCAGAACCCTGGTCTTCTTGAATTCGCTGGCGGCCTGCTTCCAGTAGGCCTTGGAGAAGGGATGGGCGTAGAGTTCGGGAGCGTTGTTCTGAGACATGAAAAAAACCTCCTTTCAGAGCATTTGACACATGCTGCATAAGGAGGTTGTAGATTTTCTCCATATGTGGTTCAGCGGGTGCGGGTCTTCAACCGCGGCTTGCGCCTTCGTCCGCCAGACAACTCCCCATTTTGGCGGCACTTAACGAAGAAAACCCTACTCTGTTGCTCCCCATTATATACCCACATTGCAGAAAACACAATATGCAATTGACAAATTCCGGCAAAATATGTCAGAAAGCGCGCCTTTTTGCGGCATCAGGCCCTGCCGGCGCTGCCGAACAGCCGCAGCTTGACGGCGGTGGCTTCCTTCATGGCGTCCTGGGCGCGCAGCAGCGCGTCCGCATAGGCCTCGCCCACGTCGGCATGGATGGCCGCCTTGGCCGCCAGGATGATGTCGGTGTAGACGTTGACCTTGCGGATGCCGCCGGCAATCGTGTTGCAGAAGTCGTCGTCGGAGAGGCCGGAGCCGCCGTGGAGCACCAGCGGCACGTCCACCGCCGCGTGGATCTCCGCCAGGCGGTTCAGATCCAGCTTCGGCGTGGCCTTGTAGACCCCGTGCTGGGTGCCGATGGACACCGCCAGAAAGTCCGCGTCGGTCTGCTCGATGAAGTCGCGCGCATCATTGGGATCGGTGTAGGCCATCTGATCCACCTTGCCCGCATCGTCGGCCAGTCCGCCCACGCTGCCCAGCTCGCACTCCAGGCCCACGCCCATGGCGTGGCAGGTACGGGCCAGCTGCGCGGAGTTGCGCACGTTGTCCGCGTGATCCGCCTCACGGGTGCCGTCGTACATCACCGAGCCGAAGCCCCAGCGCAGCGCCTGCATGATGACCTCGTAGCTGTAGCCGTGGTCCAGATGCACCGCAACCGGAACCTTCGCCCGGCGCGCGGCCTCCAGCATCACCGGCGCGATCATGTCGAAGGAGCCGTACTTCAGCAGCACCTCCGCCGTGCCGATGATCACCGGGGAGGAGCATTCCTCGGCGGCGCGGATCACCGCACGCACCATGTCCGTGTTGAAGGTATTGAAAAATCCCACGCCGTACTTCTTTTCCTGCGCGTCCTGGAGCAGTTCTTTCATCGTATAGAGTGCCATAAATCATCCGTTCCTTTCCGTTTGCGCGAAAACGCGTCCATATCCGTGGATATTATAATGATATGCTGCGTTAAGTTCAAGTCGAATGCGGTCAAATTCCGTCGGATCGGGATTGCAAAAGGGCGGCAAACACGGTATAATCGACTGGGCAAACCGAAAAACAATGCATTCGATTGAGAGAGGGTATCCACATTGAACGTCAATGAAGCGCTGAAATACATACACAGCATCTGCTGGATGGGCGTGCGCCCGGGCCTGAGCCGCACCCGCGAGCTGCTGGAAAAGATGGGCAACCCGGAAAAGAAGCTGAAATTCATCCACATCGCCGGAACCAACGGCAAGGGCTCCACCGCCGCCATGCTGGAGCGCGTGCTGCGGGAGGCGGGCTACCGCACCGGCCTGTACACCTCGCCCTACATTCTGCGCTTCAACGAGCGCATGCAGGTCTGCGGTGCGGAGATCTCCGACGACGAGCTCTCCGAAATCACCGAGTACATCCAGCCGCTGGCGGAGTCCATGGAGGAACACCCCACCGAGTTCGAGCTGGTCACCTGCATCGCCATGGAGTACTTCGCCCGCCACGCCTGCGAGATCGTGGTGCTGGAGGTGGGCCTGGGCGGCGAGCTGGACTCCACCAACGTCATCGACGCGCCGGAGGCCGCCGTGATCGTGAACATCGGCCTGGATCACATGCAGGTGCTGGGCAACACCGTCGAGGAAATCGCCCAGGCCAAGGCCGGCATCATCAAGGACGGCTGCGACTGCGTGCTCTACGCGCAGCAGCCCTCCGTGGAGGACGTGATCCGGCGCAGCTGCGAGGATCACTGCGCGCGCCTGCACCGCGCCGCCATGGACGATCTCACCCCCGTCTCCCACGGACTGGAGGGGCAGGTGTTCCACTGGAAGGAGCTGAAGAACCTGCACATTCCGCTGCTGGGTGAGCATCAGCTGCACAACGCCTGCACAGTGCTGACCACGCTGGAGACCCTGCAAGGCCGGGGCTGGAGCATCCCCGAGCGCGCCGTCCGCGCGGGCCTTGAACAGGTCAGCTGGCCGGGCCGCTTCCAGCTGATGCGCAAGAATCCGCTGTTCATCATCGACGGCGGTCACAACGCCCAGTGCCTGGAGGCGCTGGTGCGCGCCATCCGGGACTATCTGCCCGGCAGGAAGCTCACCTTCCTGAACGGTTGCATGGCCGACAAGGACTACGGCGAGATGTTCCGCATGCTGGCCCCCTTTGCAAAGGAGTTCGTCACCGTCACCCCCGACAACCCCCGCTCCCTGCCCGCAGAGGAGCTGGCCCATCATCTGGAGCGCTATGAACTGCCGGTGTGCGCCTGTGCAAGCGTCGCCGAGGGCGTGCAGACCGCCATCGAGCACGCGGGCCCCGACGGCGTGGTGTGCGCCTGCGGATCGCTGTACATGATCTCCGCAATCTGCGAGGCGCTGAATCTGATCGGCTGATTTGCGCGATAGAGCGCGCCGGAACCTCCCGCCATGCGGCGCAGGAATTTCGGCGCGCTTTAATTGTTTGTGTCAACCTGCAATTTTCTTGCATTTTTGCAGATTCTGTGATAGTATAGGAAACGAGTATACAGGCGCATTATGTGCCCTTTTCATACTACCGCAACAAGTCCAGACAAGAGAAGAGGGGTTTTATGTTTAAGATCGTCAAGAAGCAGGAACTGAATCCGACGGTCACGCGCATGTCCATCGAGGCACCGATGGTGGCACGCAAGGCCAAGGCAGGCCAGTTTGTCATCCTCCGCGTCAGCGAGGACGGCGAGCGCATTCCGCTGACCGTCGCAGGCTGTGACCTCGAGGCCGGCACCGTTGACATCATCTTCCAGATCGTCGGCGGCACCACCATGGAGCTCAACGCCAAGCAGCAGGGCGAGTACATTCAGGACTTCGTCGGCCCGCTGGGCAAGCCCACCGAGATCGAGGGTCTGAAGAAGGTCGCCGTGGTCGGCGGCGGCGTGGGCTGCGCCATCGCGTATCCCGTGGCCAAGGCCCTGCACGACGCGGGCGCAGAGGTGCACTCCTTCGTCGGCTTCCGCTGCAAGGATCTGGTCATCCTGGAGGACGAATTCAAGGCCTGCTCCGACAAGCTGTTCATGATGACCGACGACGGCAGCTACGGCCGCAAGGGCGTTGTGACCGTGCCGCTGGAGGAGCAGATCGTCGCGGGCGAGAATTATGATGAAGTCATCGCCATCGGCCCCGTCATCATGATGAAGTTCGTCTGCCTGACCACCAAGAAGTACGGCGTCAAGACCGTGGTTTCCATGAACCCCATCATGATCGACGGCACGGGCATGTGCGGCGGCTGCCGCCTGACCGTTGGCGGCGAGACCAAGTTCGCCTGCGTGGACGGCCCCGATTTCGACGGCCATCTGGTGGACTTTGACGAGGCCATGAAGCGCGGCGCGATGTACCGCGATTTCGAGGCCCACAAGCGCGAAGAGACCTGCAACCTGCTCAAGAAGGAGGCCGAGTAACATGGCTGAGAAGAATATGAGCCTGACCAAGTGCCCGATGCCCTCCCTCGCACCCGACTATCGCAACAAGGTGTTCGAGGAAGTGGCCACCGGTTATACCTATGAAATGGCCATCGGCGAGGCCCGCCGCTGCCTGCACTGCAAGAACAAGCCCTGCGTGTCCGCCTGCCCGGTGAACATCGACATCCCCTCCTTCATCGAGCGCGTCGCCAACGAGGACATCGAGGGCGCATTTGAGATCCTGAACAAGCAGTCCTCCCTGCCGGCAGTCTGCGGCCGCGTCTGCCCCCAGGAGACCCAGTGCGAATCCAAGTGCGTGCGCGGCATCAAGGGCGAGCCTGTCGGCATCGGCCGCCTGGAGCGCTTCGTCGCCGACTGGCACCGCGAGCATTCCACCGAGGCCCCCAAGGCCCCCGCATCCAACGGCCACAAGGTCGCCGTCATCGGCGCCGGCCCTGCGGGTCTGACCTGCGCGGGCGATCTGGCCCGCCTGGGCTACAAGGTCACCGTCTACGAGGCGCTGCACATCGCCGGCGGCGTGCTGTCCTACGGCATTCCGGAGTTCCGTCTGCCCAAGGCCATCGTCAACAAGGAGGTCGACAACCTCAAGGCGATGGGCGTGGACATCGAGACCGACATGGTCATCGGCAAGGTGCTGACCGTGGATGAGCTGTTTGAGATGGGCAACGAGGCCGTGTTCATCGGCTCCGGCGCCGGTCTGCCCCGCTTCATGGGCATCCCGGGCGAGTCCCTCAAGGGCGTGTACTCCGCCAACGAGTTCCTGACCCGCATCAACCTGATGAAGGCCTACAAGGACGACTCCAAGACCCCCATCAAGCACAGCAAGAAGGTCGCCGTGGTCGGCGGCGGCAACGTCGCCATGGACGCCGCCCGCTGTGCGAAGCGCCTGGGCGCGGACGAGGTCTACATCGTCTATCGCCGCGGCATGGCCGAGCTGCCCGCCCGCCGCGAAGAAGTCGAGCACGCCGAGGAGGAGGGCATCATCTTCAAGACCCTCACCAACCCCGTCGAGGTGCTGGGCTACAACAATCCCGACGATCCCCGCGATCCCCGCAACGGCGAGGTTATCGGCATGAAGTGCGTCGAGATGGAGCTGGGCGAGCCCGATGCGTCCGGTCGCCGTCGCCCCATCGTCAAGGAGGGCAGCGAGTTCGTCCTTGACATCGACACCATGATCATGGCCCTGGGCACCAGCCCGAACCCGCTGATCCGCT
>JBJEJN010000055.1:0-3283 GCA_051878085.1 Aristaeellaceae bacterium
TACCGGTTTACCTGTACGGATTGCGCGGCATGCGCGGAGCCGGAGGATTGCGTGCGGTGCGGGGAGCTGCTGCAGGAGATGCTGCTGCGACTGGTCTGCGTGAAGGGCGTGGACGTGGACATGAACGCGGGATGGCTGTGCATCGAAACCAACAGAAGCGATGAAGCTTCGCTGACCAGATTTCTGAGGTACGCGGGCATCCTCGTGGAAGCTGCTTCCATCCGCCCGGAGTATGCGCGGCGAAAAGAATTGGGAACCCATTTACAGCGTCGATAAATTATGTTATAATTTACTTGAAAACAGAATACATGGGAGTTCACAGGTGTCCGTACAAATTGTACGGGTGAAAAGGGAACGGAGTGAAAGTCTCCGACAGGACCGCTGCTGTGAAGCGGAGCTTCATGCAAGATACCATTGGCCGAAGGGCTGAGAAGGCTGCATGGGGCGTTGATGCTGAGTCAGAAGACCTGCCTGCGAATTGCGTATCACATTCTTCGGACTAAAGAATGATATGGCCCCGGCATCCGTGCTACGCCGAAACGGATGCATATGTGCAGCACCGGCGGCAGCTATCTGCCGCGGTCTGCGCTGCGATTGCGGGCACACCAGAACCTGATTGGACGAAGAATCTGATCGGGTTCTGTTTTTTGTTCCTCACATGCGTCGAAACGGAGTTCTGAACAACGCCAAAGTCTTTCTCCGGCCGGCAAGCTCAGAGGAACGCTGCGGGCAGATCTGCTCCCGATTTGCTCGCCTATCCAGCCATCCTGTGCGGACGGCGAGCGTGAAGCGCGTCCGCCATCGTCGTATCCCCCGACGAAATACAGATGGAGGCGGCCGGTTGGGCCCCGGCCGCCGGTTATCGCAAATACCTGCGCAAGCAGTTGTTTGATTACATGTAACAGAACATCGGGATGTGCCGCAGCACATGCATCGCTGCTCCGGCGAAGTACCGATCCCGTCCGCTGCGGTTTGCCCATTGTCTGCGGCGGAGGCTCCCGGCGCACCGGTCTGCGATCCGTTCTGTTCATCCTCCCGCGCGCAGCGGCGTTTTTGTCTGGCCGCCGCCTGCACCTCCGGGAAGGCCGCGCGGTGGTTCGCCCGATGAACCGCCGCAGTGAAACCATACGGGTGAAGGTTTGATTCTTATCCCAAACGTAGACCATCCGGCACTGCGACGTCATTAGGAACAACAAGCTCCGCACCGGCTCCTGCATGGAGATGGGCGGAAGGCATGGGAGGATGCCCACACCGGCGCATCCTCCTGTTTCACAAGGAGGCAAAACTATGGTAAGCGTAACGTTCAAGGTCAATGGCATAGACGTGGTGCTGCACGCATCCGAGGGCGACAACCTGCTGGCGGCAGCGCAGCGTGCGAACGTGGCCATCGACGCGCCCTGCTCCGGCAACGGAGCCTGCGGCAAGTGCAAGGTGAAGCTCGTCTCCGGCGAGCTGGATTCCCCCCAGACCCGCCACATCTCCGACGAGGAGTACGCCGCGGGCTGGCGGCTCTCCTGCGTGAGCAAGCTCATCTCCGACGTGACCGTGGAGGTGCCGGACATTGCCTCGGCCTACCGCAGCCGCATGAAGGTGGCGGACATCTCATCCGAAAAGGAGCTGGCCATCTTCAATCAGACCAGGGCAGAAATCGTGGAGGCGGGCGTCGGATTCGGAACCAACCTGTCCGCCGTGACCGTGGCGATGGATGTGCCCAGTTCGGACGACACCATGCCCGACAACGAGCGCCTTGCGTGGAAGCTGGAGGAGATCACCGGCGCAAACAAGATCGTGCTCTGCTTCGCGGCGCTGAAGAAGCTGGCCCGGGTGCTGCGGGAGAGCGACTTTAACGTGCGCTGCGTGATCGAGACCGAGGATGAACGCGTCACCGTGCTGGACGTGCTGCCTGCAAGCGACCCCGCGCCCATCGCAGGCCTGGTGGTCGACCTGGGTACCACCTCGGTGGCAGCGATCCTGGTGAACCTGGAGGACGGCTCCATTCTGGCGAAGGCCTCTACCGGAAACGGACAGATTCGCTACGGTGCGGACGTGATCAACCGCATCATCGAGTCCGGCCGGGAGGGCGGAAGCGAGCGCCTGCAGAAAGCTGTGATCGACGAATCCCTGCGCCCGCTGATTCAGGAGATGTGCGCTGCAGCGAATGTGCATTCGAAGCAGGTCTACCGCATGTGTCTGGCGGGCAACACTACCATGAACCACCTGCTGCTGGGCCTGTACGCCGAGCCGGTGCGCATGGATCCCTACATCCCCAGCTTCTTCCACGCGGACGACTTCCGCGCAAGCTCCCTGCACCTGGGGCTGCACCCCGAGGCGAAGCTGATCCTCGCGCCCAACATCGGCTCCTACGTGGGCGGCGACATCACCGCGGGCGCGTTCGCCTCGATGCTGTGGAACAAGGATGAGCTTTCGCTGTTCATCGACCTGGGCACCAACGGCGAGCTGGTGTTCGGCAACAATGAGTTCATGATGTCCTGTGCCTGCTCGGCGGGCCCGGCCTTTGAGGGCGGCGACATCTCCTGCGGCATGCGCGCCACCGACGGCGCAATCGATTCCTGCACCATCGACCGGGAGACCATGGAGCCGTCCTTCACCACCATCGGCAACACGGAGCACCCCGTGGGCATCTGCGGCTCGGGCATCATCGACGTGATCGCGGAGCTGTTCCGCGCGGGGATCATCAACGGCAAGGGCAAGTTCTCACGGGAGGGCCGGCGCATCCGCCGCGACGAACACGGCATGGGCAGCTATGTACTCGCCTTCAAGGAGAACAGCGGCGCGGTGCGCGATGTGGAGATCAACGAGGTGGACATCGACAACTTCATCCGCGCGAAGGGCGCGATCTTCTCCGCCACCATGACCATGCTGGGCTCCATGGGCATGGACCCCTCCGTGCTGGGTCACGTCTACGTGGCGGGCGGCATCGGCAGCGGCATCAACATGCAGAACGCCGTGACCATCGGCATGCTGCCGGACATCGACCCTTCGCTGTTCAGCTACATCGGCAACTCCTCGCTCTCCGGGGCCTACGCCATGCTCACCAGCAGTGCGGCGCGGAAAAAGGTGGACGAGCTGGCCCGGGGCATGACCTATCTGGAGCTCTCCACCGAGCCGGGTTACATGGACGCATTCGTGGCCGCCTGCTTCCTCCCCCACACCGACGCGAACCTCTTCCCGTCGGTGGGCACAGTCATATCGTAAAGGCCGGCATACAAAAAGCCGGCTGCCGCCACGTATTGTCGTTGAAGATAGCGGGAAAAGCCCAGAC
>JBJEJN010000056.1:0-3215 GCA_051878085.1 Aristaeellaceae bacterium
GAAAAGATCTACGCCCTCTGCGGCGACCGCATCACGATCTGCGGCAGCGCCGCCACCGGCTACGGCGAGGATCTGATCCGCAGCGCCTTCCGCGTGGACGAGGGCCTGGTGGAGACCATCGCACACTACACCGCCGCGCGCCACTTCCGCCCGGACGTGGACTTCATCCTGGACATCGGCGGTCAGGACATCAAGTGCTTCAAGATTCGCAGCGGGGCCATCGACTCCATCATGCTCAACGAGGCCTGCTCCTCCGGCTGCGGCTCCTTCATCGAGACCTTCGCCCGGTCGATGGGCAAGAGCGTGGCGGAGTTCGCCGAGTGCGGCCTGCGCGCGAAGGCCCCGGTGGATCTGGGCACCCGCTGCACGGTGTTCATGAACTCCTCGGTCAAGCAGAGCCAGAAGGATGGCGCGACCATCGAGGACATCTCCGCGGGCCTGTCGGTGAGCGTGGTCAAGAACGCGCTGTACAAGGTCATCCGTGCCAACTCCCCCGAGGAGCTGGGACGCAACATCGTGGTGCAGGGCGGCACCTTCCTGAACGACGCGGTGCTGCGCGCCTTCGAGATGGAGATGGGCGCAAACGTGATCCGTCCCTCCATCGCGGGTCTGATGGGCGCCTACGGCGCGGCGCTGCACGCCATGCGCTTCGAGAAGAGCAGCCTGATCTCCGCTGAAGAATTGAAGGATTTCCGCCACGACGCGAAGTCCGCCGTGTGCAACGGCTGCACCAACCACTGCCACCTGACGGTGAACCTCTTCCCCGGCGGGCGGAAGTTCATCTCCGGCAACCAGTGTCAGAAGGGCGCGGGCGCGGCGAAGGCGGATCTGGAGCTGCCCAACCTGCACGCCTTCAAGCGCGAGGCCCTGTCCTCGCTGAAGGGCGTACCGGGCAAATACGGCAAGCTGGGACTTCCGCTGGCGCTGGGCATGTATGAGCTTGCGCCGCTGTGGCACGCCATCTTCACCCAGCTGGGCTTCGAGGTGGTGCTGAGCAAGCTCTCCACCCGACAGACCTATGAGCGCGGCCAGTTCTCCATCCCCTCGGACACCGCCTGCTACCCGGCGAAGATCATGCACGGCCACATCGAGGAGCTGATCGACGCGGGCGTGGAGCGCATCTTCTACCCCTGCCTGAGCTACAACGTGGATGAACACGCCGGCGACAACCACTACAACTGCCCGGTGGTGGCCTACTACGCGGAGCTGCTCCACGGCAACATGGAGCGCCTGCAGGAAGTGGACTTCATGTACCCCTACCTCTCAGTGGAGGACCCGAAGAAACTGACGGCCACGCTGCACCGCTATCTCAATGAACACGGCTTCTCCTTCAAAAAGGGCGAGGTGCGCGAGGCCGTGAACGCGGGCTTTGCAGCCTACCACGCCCACATGCAGCGGGTGCACGAGGCCGGCGAAGCCGCCATCGACTACGCGCGCAAGAACGGCAAGCGCATCATGATCCTGGCGGGCCGTCCCTACCACGCCGACCCGGAGATCGGCCACGGCATCGACAAGCTGGCGACCTCGCTGGGCTTCGTGGTGGTCAGCGAGGACAGCGTGTGCCATCTGGAGCCAAAGCAGGACGTGCACGTCCTCAACCAGTGGACCTACCACTCCCGGCTGTACCGCGCGGCGCGCTACGCCACGGAGCACGACGATACCGAGCTTGTGCAGCTGGTGTCCTTCGGCTGCGGCCTGGACGCCATCACCACCGACGAGGTGCGCGCGATCCTCGAGGGCGCGGGCAAGCTCTACACCCAGATCAAGATCGACGAAATCACCAACCTCGGCGCGGTGCGCATCCGCTTGCGCAGCCTGCTGGGTGCATTGGAAGAAAGGGGCAAGTGATATGAATTCGGACTACATTCCCTTCACACAGGAAATGAAGAAGGACTACACCATACTCGTGCCCACGATGCTGCCCATGCACTTCAAGATGATCATCAGCGTGCTGAGCACCTACGGCTACAGGATGGAGCTGCTGGACAAGTCCGGCCCGGAGATCGCGGCCACGGGGCTGAAGTACGTGCACAACGACACCTGCTACCCGGCGATTCTGGTGATCGGCCAGTTCATCCACGCGCTCCAGACCGGCAACCACGACCCCAACAAGGTGGCGCTGATCTACTTCCAGACCGGCGGCGGCTGCCGCGCGTCGAATTACGTGTCGCTCCTGCGCAAGGCCCTGGCCAAGGCGGGCTATCCCCAGGTTCCGGTGATCTCCTTCAGCTTCCAGGGCATTGAGAAGCACCCGGGCTTCGACATCGGCGTGAAGGAGCTGATGGCGGTGGCCTGCGCGGTGCTCTACGGCGATCTGCTGATGACGCTGGTGAACCAGACCAAGCCCTACGAAAAACAGGCGGGCGCTGCCCAGGCCTGTGCGGACAGCTGGACGCAGCGTCTGGGTCATGAGCTGGGCACCAACTCCCGAACCGCCCTGTCGAAGCTCAAGAAGAACTATCGGGCGATCCTGAAGGACTTCGCCGCCATCGAGCGCGCGGAGCGCGACACCGTGCGCGTGGGCGTGGTGGGCGAGATCTTCGTCAAGTACTCCCCGCTGGGCAACAACAACCTGGAGGACTTCCTGGTGCGCGAGGGCGCGGAGGTGGAGGTGCCAGGCCTGCTGGACTTCCTGCTCTACTGCGTGTACAACAACGTGCTGGACTATAAGCTCTACAGGCGCATCTCCTTCCCCGCCTATCTGGGGGCCAGCATCGCCTGGAAGTACCTGCTGCACTGCAAGCACGTGATGATCAACTGCATCAAGGAGCAGGGCGCCTTCCGCGCGCCCACCCCCTTCGAGCACACCATCACCCTTGCCCGTGACTGCCTGGGCATCGGCGCGAAGATGGGCGAAGGGTGGCTGCTGACCTCGGAGATGCTGGAGCTGGCGGAATCCGGCGCGGAGAACATCGTGTGCACCCAGCCCTTCGGCTGCCTGCCGAACCACATCTGCGGCAAGGGCATGATGAAGCCCATCAAGGATCGCAACCCCAACGTGAACATCGTCGCCATCGACTACGACGCGGGCGCGACCCGGGTCAATCAGGAGAACCGCCTGAAGCTGATGCTGGCCAACGCCCGGCGCATCCAGCAGGAGAAGCGCGAGGCCCAGCAGAGCGCCTCGGCCTGATCCAATCCCATCCATATATATAGAAGGGCGGATGCACGCTTGCGCGTGCATCCGCCCTTTGTATTGGTCCGAAAATGCATTT
>JBJEJN010000057.1:0-16484 GCA_051878085.1 Aristaeellaceae bacterium
GAGTAGCCGATCTGCGGCACGATGCCCCGCAGGAACAGGTTGACCTCCTTGAACTGACTCAGACCCTCCACCGCGCGGCGGCTCATCAGCCGGTAGTCCGCGTGGTTGAACACGATGTCCACGCCCATGGCCTTCATCAGCTTGTAGAAGCTCTCCGCCGTGAAGCGCTTGAAGAAGCTGTCGGTCTTGCGGGAGGAGCGCACGCCGTAGACCACGTCATAGCCCTCGTGGTAGGCGTCGATCATCCGATCCATCGCGTCGATGTCATCCTGCAAATCCGCATCCATGGACACCATCATGTCCGCATACTGCACGGCGGTCATCAGTCCCGCCAGCAGCGCGTTCTGATGTCCCCGGTTGCGGGACAGGTTCACGCCGGAGAAGATGCGATCCCGGGCGTGCAGTTCCTCGATGATCGGCCAGGTGCGATCCTTCGAGCCGTCGTTGACGAACAGGATGCGGCTGCGCGGCGAAATCTTGCCCTGGGCGATCAGCGCCGTGAGCTTCTCCTTCAGGCGCTTCGAGGTTTCCGGGAGAACCTCCTCCTCCTTGTAGCAGGGCACAACCACATAGAGCGTATTATCCGATCTCATAAATCAATGTCCCTCCGTTTGATTCAGCGGCGAAAAGCAGCCGCGCCGCCTGCGATAGTAGCTGCCGTTCACCAGCAGCAGCGCAAGATAGACCGCCATCGGCCCCAGCGTGGACACGGACAGCGGCGTAAGTCCGACGATGAACCAGCGGCCCGCCGCGAAGCCGAGCTGTCCGACCAGCAGCAAAAGGTACACCCAGCACAGCAGCCTTGGCCCTGCGCTTCTCCGCTTCCGCAGCTTCACGGCGGACAGCACGCACAGCAGCGCGGCGACCGCAGCCACCCCCGCCAGCGCCCAGTCCAGCATGCGCAGCTTCGGCAGGCCTGCATAGACCGTCTCCCGGATCTCTGCGGTATAGTATTGCTTGCCCAGGAGCAGCCATCCGGCCTGAAGGGCGTGGTACAGCGCCGCCAGCCACAGTCCGAAGTTCGTCAGGAAGCGGTGCCAGGCCATCGGCGGCTCGTCCACCGCAGGGGCTTCCTCCGGCACGGGTTCGTCCGCCGGATCGGACGCTGCGGCAAGCTCCGCTTGTTCCGCCGTTCCATCGGCAGCAGCGGCTTCGGGCTCCGCAGATGTGCTCTGAGGCGCAGCGGCTTCGGGCTCCACAGCTGCATTCGCCTGCGCGGCGGTTCCTTCAATCTCCTCCGGAGCGCGCTCCGGCACAGTCGCATTCATACTTATCGGTTCCTTTCCCATTTGGATTTATCATAGCACAAGGCGCTTCGATATGCAAGCGCGCAACGGCAAATCCGCAGCCGGATTCTGCGGCCCCGCATTGCGGCGCAAAAAATTTCTTCCCGCGACAAAAACATTTGACAAATCGATCCATATACGCTATAATTTTTACATTGCGTCGATGGGAACGAGCGCGTACCGTCGCCCGAACAGAGAGCCGCCGGTTGGTGCGAGGCGGAGGGGCAGGAGCGTGCAGCCCTCCCGGAGCAGCGCGCGAAAGGCATGTCCGACTAAGCGTCGCCGGGTTCGCCCGATAAAGCGTAGGAGTCATCGACTCGAAAAGGTCTGCGCCGCGAGGTGCAGGCAAAGTAAGGTGGTACCGCGGAACACAGCTTCCGTCCTTATGCAGGCATCATGAGGACGGGGCTTTTTTTGTCCCTCCAAGGGTGCACAACACGAGAACCGGAGGGATTGACCATGCTGGACTTCATCACCAATGTCAACAAGGCCGTGAACAACTTCGTCTGGGGCGTGCCCGCCATGATCCTGATCATCGGCGTGGGCCTGTACCTCACGCTGCGCACCCGCTGCATCCAGATTCGCAGGTTCGGCACGTCCATGCGCGAAACCGTCGGCCGCATCTTCAAGCGCGGCGAAGCCTCCAAGGGCGCCATCACCCCCTTCCAGGCGGTGTGCACCGCACTTGCCGCCACCGTGGGCACCGGCAACATCGCGGGTGTGGCGGGCGCAATCGCCATCGGCGGCCCCGGCGCAGTGTTCTGGATGTGGATCTCCGCGCTGCTGGGCATGTGCACCAAGCTGGTGGAGGTCACGCTGGCCGTGCATTACCGCGAGCGCAACGCCCAGGGCGACTGGGTCGGCGGCCCGATGTACTTCATCAAGAACGGCCTGGGCAAGAAGTGGATGTGGCTGGGCTGCACCTTCGCCGCGCTGGGCGCGCTGACGGTGTTCGGCACCGGCAACGCCACGCAGGTCAACGCCATCATCACCTCCATCAACTCCGCGCTCTCCAGCTTCGGCCTGACTCCCGAGGGTGGAATCAAGGCCATCAACCTGGGCATCGGCGTTCTGATCGCCATCCTGGTGGGCCTGGTGCTGCTGGGCGGTATCAAGCGCATCGGCCGCGTAACCGAGCGCCTGGTTCCCTTCATGGCGCTGCTCTATGTGGTGCTGGGCCTGGGCGTTGTCGCCATCAACATCAAGAACGTGCCCGGCGTGTTCGGCATGATCTTCCGGGGCGCATTCAATCCTGCAGCCATCACCGGCGGCGTGATCGGCTCCATGTTCACCGCCATCCAGAAGGGCGTGGCCCGCGGCATCTTCTCCAATGAAGCCGGTCTGGGTACCGCGTCCATCGCCCACGCCTCCGCCGACACCGACGACGCGGTGAAGCAGGGCCTGTTCGGCGTGTTCGAGGTCTTTGCCGACACCATCGTGATCTGCACCCTCACCGCGCTGGTGATCCTGTGCAGCGGCGTGACCGTGAACTACGGCCAGGCTGCCGGCGCGGCGCTGACCATCAGCGGCTTCACCGCCACCTACGGCGGCTGGGTGTCCATCCTCACCGCCGTGGCCATGTGCAGCTTCGCCCTGTCCACCATCCTCGGCTGGGGCCTGTACGGCATGCGCTGCGTGGAGTTCCTCTTCGGCTCGAAGGCGAACAAGCCCTTCCTGCTGATCTACTCCCTCGTCGCCATCGTGGGCGCGACCATCGATCTGGGCCTGCTGTGGGACATCTGCGACACCTTCAACGGCCTGATGGCCATTCCGAACCTGATCGCCGTGGCGCTGCTCAGCCCGGTGGCCATCCGACTGATCCGCGACTACTTCGAAAAGAAGCCCGAAGCCGCGCTGAAGAGGTAAATCTGTGTAGAGGGGGACACGTCCCCCTCCACTACCACCCCCAAGGTTGGAAACCCTTCGGGTTTCCAATTCGGCCTGGAGGCCGAACGCCGACGGTCGAATCAAAGATTCGAGCGCGGCGCCTCAGAATTTCATCGCGCCGCAAGCGGCACAATGAAATTCTGCAAGGCAGCGATTTTTCTTCAGGAAATAGATTCCCTTACAGAAAAATCAGCTGCGAACCCGACGTACACGCCGCCGGGTTCGATTTTACAGGCCGTCCTGTGTAATGTAATTTGGCACAAGAAACCGCTGCTCATCTCCGGGCAGCGGCTTTTCATTATCGACAATCTGTGCCGTCTGTGGTACAATGCCGGTAGAATACAGGCAATCCGGAGGGCAAGCCATGGCAGAGGAGCTTTCATTCAACATCATCGCGCGCATTCACAGCGACTTTCCCACGAAGTTCGGCATTCCACGGCAGAGCGGGCTTGTGCAGGAATTGAAGTCCCGCATCGTGTTCGAGCCGGAGTACCGGGACGAGAACGCCCTGCGGGGCATCGAGCAGTTCACCCACCTGTGGCTGATCTGGAACTTCTCCGAATCCCAGGGCTGGTCGCCCACGGTGCGCCCGCCGCGGCTGGGCGGAAACGTGCGGCTGGGGGTGTTCGCCACGCGCTCGCCCTTCCGCCCGAACCCCATCGGCCTGTCGTCGGTACGGCTGGAGGGCGTGGAGCGCGATGCGAAGCTGGGGCCGGTGCTGATCGTGTCCGGCGCGGACTTGCTGGACGGCACGCCGATTCTGGACATCAAGCCCTACATCCCCTACGCCGACTCCCACCCCGAGGCCTCCGGCGGCTTCACCGAGCGCACGGTCAGCCACCACCTCGAAGTGGACTTCCCGGAGGAGCTGCTCGACCGGGTGCCCGGGGACAGGCGCGCGGCACTCATTGGCGTGCTCTCGCAGGACCCCCGGCCCTCCTATCAGGACGATCCGGATCGCATCTACGGCTTCCCCTTCGCAGGCATGGAGCTGCGCTTCCGGGTAGAGGGGAACCGATTGACCGTGGTGGACATACTCTGACGGCGGGATGAGGGCATCCCGCCCTACGGGGGAACGACAATCCCTCAGTCAGCTTCGCTGACAGCTCCCTTTACACAAGGGAGCCAAGGGGTGCGGGGTGCAACAAACGTAAGAAATCCAATCCATTCTGCCGGACTGGATTTCGGATTCACACGGAACGATGTATCGAAAAGAAACACAGAACCTCTGCCCCTTGAACAAGTGGGGGCAGAGGTTCGTTCGATTCAAACCGCAACAGCGATGTGGCTGCGGCGCCTCGCCGCCCGCGACAGCGATGTGGCTGTGGCGCCTCGCCACCGGGGAATTATTCCACGATGGTGATGCGGCCCTGGCCGTAGGGATCGGCATACTCCTCGCCGACCACGCCGCCGAGGGTATCGACGATGTAGTTGATGAGCACCTGGTTGTCGATCAGCACCTCGTCCTGCAGCAGGGTGTCGTCCTGGAACATATTCAGGCCGTCGCCGCCGGACTTGAGCATGTAGTTGTGGGAAGCCAGGGTATAGGTGGCTTCGGGATCGATGGGCTCGCCAGCCACCAGCACGTTCTGCACGCGGCGCTCGCCGGCAACCTCAACGAAGCTGCCCGCATCGTCCACGACCACGCTGGACTCGATGCCCGCGTTGATCTCGTAGCTCAGGCCGGAGACCTGCAGGAAGCCGCCGCACTCATCGGGCAGCGCACGGGAGCTCATCTCCAGCGCATCCAGGATCTGCTGGCCGGTGACCTCCATCAGGCAGGCCATGTTGCCGAAGGGATGCACGCTCAGAATCTGGCCGTAGGTGATGTCGCCGGCCGGGATGTCCGCGCGCACGCCGCCGCCGTTGACGAAGGCGACGTCAGCGCCCAGCACCACGCGATAGGCGTCGGCGCACAGGTCGCCCAGGTTGGTCTCAGCGGTGCGCACCGCGCGCTCGCCGGTGGCGGGATCCTTGGTGGTCAGGTCGACGGCGGTGGTGGCCACGACCTGGTTCAGGGTCTCCTCATACTGGGCCTTGACGGTGGCGATGAAGGCCTCGGCCTCCTCGTCCTGGAACAGGGATTCGCTGTGCAGCGCGGTGGTCAGCACGGGAGTCTGATCCTCACCGGCTTCGATGACCAGGGAGCCGACGTTGTTCAGCTTGGTGCCGGTGGAGGAGAGGATCACGTCCTCGCCAGCGGCGTTCTGCACCAGCTCCATCTCCCAGACGGAGTGGGAGTGGCCGTCCAGCACCACGTCGATGCCGGTGGTGTTGACGATCAGGTCGCTGGAGGTGTAGGGAACGCTGGAGCCGTCGGTGCCCAGATGGCTCATGGCCACCACGATCTCCGCGCCCTCTGCACGGGCAGCGTCCACGGCCTTCTGCACGGCGGCGTAGAGGTTCGCGCCATCCTCGCCCTGGCAGAAGCTGTAGATGTAGTTGCCTTCCTCATCCTGGAAGAAGGTGGGGGTGGACTTGGTGAAGGTTTCAGGGGTGGAAACGCCGACGAACGCGACCTTCCAGCCGCCCAGCTCCTTGATGACGTAGGGATCCAGGATCGGATTGCCCTCGAGATCGCAGAAGTTCGCGGAGATGTAGGGGAACTCCGCCTTCTCGCGCAGGGACATGAACACGTCCATGCCGTAGTCGAACTCATGGTTGCCGATGGTGGCAATGTCGTAGCCCACGGCGTTCATGATGTCGATGATGTACTCGCCCTTGGACAGAGTGCCGATGGGGCCGCCCTGGATGGCGTCGCCGTTGTCGACCAGGATCACCTCGTAGCCGAGCTTCTCGTAGGCCTTCTCATAGGCCGCCAGACCGGCATAGCCGATGGCGTCCTCAATGCCGCAGTGCACGTCGTTGGTGTAGAGAACCACGACGGGCTGGTGCTCGACCACCGTCTCCGCCTCCTGGGCGAAGGCAAGGCCGGTCATCAGCATGGAAACGACCAGAAGAACCGCCAGCAATTTCTTAAGCATGGGTAGTACCGCCTTTCCATATTTGAATTTGGTTGCCAATTTCATTATATCGGAAAATTATTACAGCAGTTTTAAATTATGAGAAAAACCGCACAAAACGTGCGGCTTTTCCACCCAGCAGTTATGCCGATATTGCGTGCAAGGCTCTAAGCTTCGCGATCAGAACTTCGCCTTCACCGCGTCGAACTCGTCGGTCACGGCCTTCTCCGGCGCGGGGGTCAGCAGGCTGACCAGCACATTCACCGCGCAGGCGATGATGAACGCGGGCAGCAGCTCGTAGATGTTCCATGCGCCGCCCAGCGGACGCACCAGATACTTCCAGATGAACACCATCGCGCCACCGGCAACCATGCCCGCCAGCGCACCGGCCTGGTTGGAGCGCCGCCAGAACAGCGCCAGCAGCACCACCGGGCCGAAGGCTGCGCCGAAGCCCGCCCAGGCGAAGGACACGATGTTGAACACGGAGCTGTTGGGATCCGCCGCGATGAAGGCCGCGATGATGGAGATCGCCACCACGCTGCCGCGCGCCAGCACCATCTCGGTGCGCTTGCTCATGCGGATGTGCAGGAAATCGCGGAAAAGGTTCTGGGACACGCTGGAGGATGCCGCCAGCAGCTGGGAGTCCGCCGTGGACATGGTTGCCGCCAGAATGCCCGCCAGGATCATGCCGCCCACCAGCGCCGCCAGCCAGCCGTGGCTTGCGATCAGATCGGCGATGCGAATGATGATGGTCTCGGCCTCGGAGGAGGTGGTAAAGCTCTCCACCGCGCCCACCTTGGAGAGGGCGTTGCCCACCACGCCGATCATCACCGCCGCCGCCATGGAGATGACCACCCAGACGCTGGCAACCCTGCGGGACAGCTTCAGCTTCTGCGCATCGCCGATGGCCATGAAGCGCAGCAGCACGTGGGGCATGCCGAAGTAGCCCAGGCCCCAGGCCAGCGTGGAGGCGATGGTCAGGAAGCCATAGGGAGAGGCAGAGCCGCTTCCAATGTCAAAGCTCTGCGTCAGCTTCAGATAGCCCGGCAGCGCGCGCGCATTCTCCATCACCGCGCCCAGGCCGCCCGCTGCGGAGATGCCGAAGGCGAACACCACGATCAGCGCAATCGTCATCACGATGGACTGGATCAGGTCGGTCATGCTGGCCGCCATGAAGCCGCCCAGCACCGTGTAGCCCACGATGACCACCGCGCTCAGCAGCATCGCCGCCGTGTAGTCCATGCCGAACAGGCTCTTGAACAGCTTGCCGCAGGCCGCGAAGCCCGAGGCCGTGTAGGGCACAAAGAAGATGATGATGACCAGCGCCGCGATGCAGCTCAGCAGGTTGCGCTTGTCATGATAGCGCTTGGAGAAGAAGTCCGGCACGGTGATGGCGTTCACATGGGCCGTGTAGGCGCGGATGCGCTTCGCCACGATCAGCCAGTTCAGATAGGTGCCCACCGCCAGACCGATGGCCGTCCATGCCGCGTCCGCAATGCCCGAGATGTAGGCCACGCCCGGCAGGCCCAGCAGCAGCCAGGACGACATGTCCGAGGCCTCGGCGCTCATCGCCGTGGTCAGCGGGCCCAGCTTGCGGCCGCCCAGGTAGAAGTCGCCCACGTTGGACGTGCGCCTGGAGTAGATCCAGCCGATGGCAATCATGCCCGCCAGATAGACGATGATGGCAATCAGCATCAACAGGTTTGCAGTCGTCATAGTTCCAATCCCCCTCTTTTGTAGGGGAATGCCGGCATATTTCCCCATCGGCATTCCCCGTACGCCGGATGCACCGCACATGCGCGCGCTTCCGACAACTGAGGCCCATTATAACATATATAGGAATAGACCGAAATACAGAACGCAGTCCGTACTACATTCTGTACTTCAGTCATCATATATGCTGTATATTGCTGTAATTACAGGATATCTGATATAGAATTGATTCTATACATGAATCAAAACAAATTTCATTCCTATTATTGAACTTCTGTTAAATATCCGCCCGGTACATGCCCATGAACGCCGGCAGCATCTTCTGAGCGTAATTCGCCAGCGAATATTCCCCGGAGCACAGGCACCAGTCGTACATCAGCGCGCGCTCACACAGCGCGTAGGTCTTGACGATGTCGTTGACCGAGGCCTCCGCGCGCAGCTCGCCCTTCCGCTGGCCCTCCGAGATGATGCTGCGCAGCAGGCGGTAGTACATGCGGTTGTGATCCAGCAGGTGCTTCTCACCCTTGGTGACCAGCTGGGTGGAGATCAGCTGCGCCAGCAGGTCCAGCGACACCCGATCCTCAATCATGCGGAACAGCTCCCGGTTCAGGTACATCAGCTTGTCGAAGGCGTGCATGTCCGGCGGCATGCTCTCACGCAGCTGCGCATACTTCTCATCAAACAGGTCCGAAAGCGTGCCCAAAAGCGCATCCTTTCCCTCAAAATAGTGGTAAAAGGAGCCCTTTGAGGTTCCCGACTGCTCGATGATCTCCTCGATGGTGGTGTCCTCGTAGCCCTGCTCGTAGAACAGCGCCCAGGCCGCATTGATGATCCGCCCGCGGGTATTCCGGCTGTCGCGCTTCGCCATGGTATCGCCTCCTGAGGGTATTATACGGGAAATCTGCGGATTGCGCAAGGCAGCGGCAGCTCAATGCCGCGCATTCGCCGGATAAACCAGCACAAATTCCTCTAGCACACAGACCCCATGCGGATCAAACTCCCGTCCAGCCGCCTGATAATCCGGTGCAAACGCCCTTTGGTGCACCTCTCTCCACTCCGCAAGGCTCCTGCTCCCCTCGCCCTCCCTGTACGCATGCTCTGCCGAGACCTCGTCAAAGGGCACGAGGGACACCTTCGTATCCCGAATGACTGCCGCCGCGCTGCCGTTGTCATACAGGATCACGCTGTAATCTCCGGGCTTCGGAATTTCCGCGCCCTCGCTCTCAAACGCAATCCACGCACTCGCCGTGGCCGTCTTGGTTCCCTCCAGTACGAGCGCTGCCAGCTCGTCCGCAGCCGGACCGCCGCCGCAGAACGCCCACGCCTCCCAGCGCGTCGCCGGATTCACATCATTTTCAGCGCAGGATTTCGCCCACATCTCCTCTGCCGTCATGTTTTGTCCTCCCAACTGCACATTGCAAAAGCCGTTCCCGCCGCTTGACAGCTTCTCCCGCAGCGTGCTATAATAACGGCAGGAAGGGATGACGCTTCTGCATGGCTTATCCCCTCTATGAGATGGATGCCGCCATACAGTAGTCGCTGGATGGCGGCAGTGCTTTTTTACTTATGGGTTCCGTTATGTACGGAAAACGCCAAAGTGACAATCAATAGGACAATTGCGAGAATTTCGTAATCGCTCATGATCATCACCCCCTTTTGTGGAAAAGAGGGTTAAAGCCAAGCGCCATCTTCTTCCTTCCTGCCGGGGAGCCTTTCGGCTCCATGGGCATTATAGCATCCAGTGATACGACCTGTCAAACGACAATCCTCATATACATGAGCAATCCGGCCCATTCGTGACGGGCCGGATTGCGTGCTTTTCCGCTAACAATACAACAGGAAAGCAAAGAAGGACTCCTGCCCCTTTGATCTATGGGGGCAGGAGTCCGGTCAGTTAAACACGGCGTTACTGCCAGAGGCGGCTCGCCTCAGTCGGCCAGACGCTTGTAGGACTCGAGACGGGCAACGGCGTCGGCCTGGCTCTGCGCGAAGAGCTCCGGAGCGACATCCGGGAACTGACGCAGCAGGGAGGCGTAGCGGTTCTCGCCCTTGATGAAGGCCTGATAGTCCTCGGTGGGATCCTTGGAATCCAGGGTGAACTTCTTGCCCTCGGCGGCCGGGTTGTAGCGGAAGGTCTGCCAGTAACCGGCGGCAACGGCACGCTTGATCTCGGCCTGAGCCTGATCCATCTTGATGCCGTGGTTGATGCAGGGAGCGTAGGCGATGATGAGGGACGGGCCGTCATAGGCTTCGGCCTCGGTCATGGCCTTGAGCACCTGCGCCGGATCGGACATGGCGACCTGAGCAACGTAGACGTAGCCGTAGGAGATGGCCATCATGCCGAGGTCCTTCTTCTTGGTGCGCTTGCCGGCGGCTGCGAACTTCGCAACTGCTGCATGCGGGGAGGACTTGGAGGCCTGTCCGCCGGTGTTGGAGTACACCTCGGTATCCAGAACCAGAACGTTGACGTTCTCGCCCTGGGCCAGCACGTGGTCCAGTCCGCCGTAGCCGATGTCATAGGCCCAGCCGTCGCCGCCGAAGATCCAGAAGGACTTCTTGGTCAGCAGGTCCTTGTCAGCAACGATGGCCTTGCACAGTTCGCAATCGCAGCCTTCGATCTTAGCGACCAGCTCCTCGCCGGCCTCCTTGGAGACCTTTGCATCGTTCATGCCGGCCAGCCACTTCTCGGCGGCAGCCTTTGCATCTTCGCAATCGGTGGTCTCGACCAGCTTGCGGACGTTCTCCGCCAGCTTGTCGCGGCGCTGGTTGATGGCCAGATTCATGCCGAAGCCGAACTCGGCGTTGTCCTCGAACAGGCTGTTCGCCCATGCGGGGCCGTGGCCTTCCTCGTTGACGGTGTAGGGGCAGGTCGGTGCGGAGCCGCCATAGATGGAGGAGCAGCCGGTGGCGTTGGCCACGATCATGCGATCACCGAACAGCTGGGTAACGAGCTTGACGTAGGGAGTCTCGCCGCAGCCTGCGCATGCGCCGGAGAACTCGAACAGGGGCTTCTTGAACTGGCTGTCCTTGACCAGCTTCAGGTTCAGCTCGCCCTTGAACTCAGGCAGCGTCTGGGCGAACTCCCAGTTGGCTTCCTGATTCTTCTGGCTGGCCAGGGGCTTCATCTCCAGAGCGGTCTTGACGCCCTTCTGGTTGACCGGGCACACGCCAACGCAGTTGCCGCAGCCGGTGCAATCCAGCGGAGAAACCTGAACGCGATAGTTGTAGCCGGCGAAGTTCTTGCCGACGGCCTTCTTGACCTCGAAGCCCGCGGGAACCTCAGTGCCCTCGGCGACCAGGTAGGGACGGATGCAGGCGTGCGGGCACACGATGGAGCAGGTGCCGCAGCCGACGCACGCGTCGATGTTCCACTGGGGAACCATGACGGCGATGCCGCGCTTCTCGTACTTGGTGGTGCCGACCGGGACGCGGCCCTGGGCGTCGATCATGGACACGGGCAGCTTGTTGCCCTCCTGAGCCAGGATCGGATGCACGAACTTCTCAAAGTACTCGGTGGCTTCGACCTTCATCGGAACAGCGCCGGTGGTGGCGTTGGCCCACTCAGCGGGAACCTTGACCTCGACCAGGCCGGAGATGGCGATGTCGATGGCGTCCCAGTTCTTCTTGACGACCTCGTCGCCCTTCTTGCCGTAGGTCTTCTTGGCGTAGGCCTTCATGTACTCATCCGCCTGATCGTAGGGGATGATGTTGGCCAGCTTGAAGAACGCGGCCTGCATGATGGTGTTGATGCGGTTGCCCATGCCAACCTGACGGGCCAGCTTGATGGCGTCCACGGTGTAGAGCTTGGCTTCCTTCTTGGCCAGCAGCTGCTTCATGGATGCGGGCAGCTGATTTTCCAGCTCCTCGGCGGTCCAGGGGCAGTTGAGCAGGAAGGTGCCGCCCTGCTTCAGCGCGGAGACCATGTCGTACATGGTGACGTACGCCGGGTTGTGGCAGGCGATGAAGTCAGCGGAGTCGATCAGATAGGTGCTCTGGATCGGCTTGTCGCCAAAGCGCAGGTGGGACACGGTGATGCCGCCGGACTTCTTGGAGTCATAGGAGAAGTATGCCTGAACATACTTGTCGGTGTGATCGCCGATGATCTTGATGGAGTTCTTGTTCGCGCCGACGGTGCCGTCAGAGCCCAGGCCGTAGAACATGCAGGCCACGGTGCCGGCCGGTGCAGCGTCGACGGTCTCGCCCAGCTCCAGGGAGGTGTTGGTCACGTCGTCGGTGATGCCCACGGTGAAGTGGTTCTTCGGCTCGTCCTTGGCCAGGTTGTCGTACACAGCCTTGACCATGGTGGGGTTGAACTCCTTGGAGCCCAGGCCGTAGCGACCGCCGACAACCTTGATGTCGGAGCGGCCCGCCTCGAGCAGCGCGGAGCACACGTCCAGATACAGGGGCTCGCCCAGGGAGCCGGACTCCTTGGTGCGGTCCAGAACGGCGATCTTCTTGCAGCTCGCCGGGATGGCAGCCATGAAGTACTTCATGGAGAAGGGACGATAGAGGTGCACCTTGATCAGGCCCAGCTTCTCGCCCTTGCCGGCCAGATAGTTGATGGTCTCCTCGATGGCGTCGCAGCCGGAGCCCATGCAGATGATGACGCGCTCTGCATCGGGTGCGCCGACGTAGTCGAAGGGCTTGTAGTTGCGGCCGGTGAGCTCGCCAACCTGCTTCATGACCTCGGCGACGATGTCCGGAGTGGCCTCATAGTACTTGTTCGCAGCCTCGCGGCCCTGGAAGTAGATGTCCGGGTTCTGCGCGGTGCCCTGCTGATGGGGATGATCGGGGTTCAGACCGCCCTCGCGGAAGGCCTTGACCTTGTCCCAATCCACCAGACCGGCGATCTCAGCGTAGTTGTCCTTGGGATCGATCGCGTCGATCTTCTGGATCTCGTGAGAGGTGCGGAAGCCGTCGAAGAAGTGCAGGAACGGAACGGAGGCCTTGATTGCGGACAGATGGGCAACCAGAGCCATGTCGGTCGCTTCCTGAACGGAGTTGGAGGCCAGCATCGCGAAGCCCGTCTGACGGCAGGCCATGACGTCGGAGTGATCTCCGAAGATGTTCAGCGCATGATAGGCCAGCGCGCGTGCGGAAACATGGAAGACGGACGGCATCAGTTCGCCGGAGATCTTGTACATGTTCGGGATCATCAGCAGCAGGCCCTGGGATGCGGTGAAGGTGGTGGTCATCGCGCCGGCGGCCAGGGAGCCGTGCACAGCGCCAGCCGCGCCGGCCTCAGACTGCATCTCTGCAATCTTGACCTTCTGGCCAAAGAGGTTGGTACGGCCATGTGCCGCCCACTCGTCTGCAACTTCCGCCATGGGGGAAGAGGGGGTGATGGGGTAAATCGCTGCCACATCGCTGAATGCATACGCGACATGGCTGACAGCAGTATTGCCGTCGCAAGTCATCTTGATGCTCAAGTGAAAGGACCTCCTTCTATAATTATGAGTATCGTGATTCCCATAAGTCATCAACCTATATTATAGGTTGTAACAAAGGCAAAGTCAAGAAAAATCCGTGTGACAAGCGGGATTTCGACCGCTTCCGCGCCAAAAATCATCTCCGCTGGCGCGATCTGGCAAAAAAACAGACCGTGCAGGTCTTTCGACTTACACGGTCTTTGCTGGTACCGGCGATCGGATTCGAACCAATGACACTCCGGGTATGAACCGGATTCTCTAGCCAACTGAGATACGCCGGCAAATGGTTGCGGGGGAGGGATTTGAACCCTCGACCTCCGGGTTATGAGCCCGACGAGCTACCGGACTGCTCTACCCCGCGACACACGTTTCTCAACGCAGGACTTATTATAGCACAGGAGATTCAGAAATGTCAATACCCCGAAGCAAATTTTTTCCTGATTCAGCGAACGATGCAAAGGGAGCCGCCCGATGGAGGCAGCTCCCATGTCGTTTGCTTACGGAATGCGGGTCAGGGACAGGGTGAACACGTTGGACGCGGAGGACTGGCAGATGGACACCGGGTTCAGGCTCACCAGCTTCAGCACGCTGCCCGCCGGCGCGTTGACCATGGCGTGCATGGTGAAGCCGTCGGTGGTGCAGTCGCCCTCGGTGGAAACGTCCAGGGCCGAGGCCGTGATGCGCTCGCCGTTCAGGGTCAGCACGAAGCGGCTCGACACGGCGTTGTTCGCGGGAACGTGCACTGTGTACACGATCAGGTATGTTCCGCCCCGCAGCAACTCAATGCCGTCCTGGGTGGCATTGAAGTCGTCGGAGTTGCTGAAGGTTGGATTCAGCGTCACAGAATCGCCGCTCGCCAGCTCCACCGGCGTGCCGCTCGCAAAGGACGCGCTGGCGTGGCAGCCGTCGCAGCCGTCGCAGCAATCATCGCAGCAACAGTCACAGTCGCAGTCGTCGCAGCAGCAGTTGTTGCAGCCGCAGTTGTTGCAGGAATCGCAGCCGCAGCCACAGCCGGTGCTGCGCAGGGTGGCGCAGTTGTTGCAGCCGCAGCCACAGCCGGTGCTGCGCAGGGTGGCGCAGTTGTTGCAGCCACAACCGCAACCGGTGCTCCGCAGGTTGGAGCAGTTGTTGCAGCCGCAGTTATTGCAACCGCAGCGATCGCAGGGATCGCAGCAGTCGCAGCAGGGATTGATGGGGCCGCAGGGGCCGGTGAAGAAGGGGAAATTGCGGTTGGTGCAGGTTCCGCAGCGGTTGAAGGGGCCGGAGATGCTGCGCAGCACGCCGAAGCAATTGCAGCCGGTGCGGACGGTCGCGCAGGAGTTGCAGCCGCAGTTGTTGCAGGAATTGCAGTTGTTGCAGCCGGTGCGGGCAGTGGCGCAGGTGTTGCAGGTGTTGCAGCCGCAGCTATGACAGCCGCATCCGGTGGTGCGCAGCGCATTGCAGGAGCTGCAGCCACAGCCGGAGGCGCAGGAATGAATGTTCGCCACAGGGATAGTCTCCTTTCTGTGTGGAAGCGCCATGCCTCCACGGGATTCACTGCATCCTATGCCCGGGCGAAAAAACAGGTGCGAAGGGAGGTTCCCCTGCACGCAAAAACCCCGGCTCCGCGATTGCGGAACCGGGGAAGCATTGGAATCGGAATTACTTCTTGTAGAACGGGCCGTAGTTCTTGCAGGCGCGATAGTCGGCGCCCTCCTTGTCCATGCCGAAGGCGTTCCAGGCGGCGGGACGGAAGATCTTCTCGGTGGGCACGTTGTGCATGCAGACCGGGATGCGCAGCATGGAGCAGAAGGTGATCAGGTCGGCGCCGATGTGGCCGTAGCTGATCGCGCCGTGGTTGGCGCCCCAGTTGTTCATCACGTCATAGGCGGTCTTGAAGGGGGATCCTTCCTTGCCGTCGCAGCGCGGTGCGAACCAGGTGCAGGGCCAGGTGTAGTCGGTGCGCTTCCACAGGGTGTCGGTGACCTCGTCGGGCAGCTTCACGGTCCAGCCCTCGGCGATCTGGAGCACCGGGCCAAGGCCGTCCACCAGGTTCAGGCGGATCATGGTCGCGGGCATCTCGCAGTCGGTCACGAAGCGGGAGGAATATCCGCCGCCGCGGAAGTAGCCGTTGTCAGCGTAGTTCCAGGTGGTGTTCGCCATGATAGCCTTCTGGTCTTCCTCGGTCACGTCGTACCAGGCCTTCATCACGCGCTCGCCGTCGGCGGTGCGGGCCTGACCGTTGGCGTCCAGGCAGCATGCGCCGGAGTTGATCAGGTGGATGAAGCCGCCGGCCTCAGCAGCCTTGCCCTCGACCTCATAGCCGGTGACGCGCTTGACGGCCTCGGGGCTCCAGTAGGTGCGCACGTCGGCGAACATCTGGGCCTTGTTGGTGAGCAGCTTCATGAACAGCATGCCCAGACCGTTGAGCACGTCGTTCTCGGTGGCGAGGACGTAGGGCTCACGGGCGCCGTTGTGGTCGAAGGAGGTGTTCAGCATGGCCTCGGGGAAGTCGCAGTTCGGATAGAAGTCCGTCCACTGGCGCTGGCCCTGGAAGCCGCCGGCGATGGCGTTGTGGCCGACCATCTCTTCCTCGCAGCCCTTGGGCAGGTTGGGATTGCCGTTCATCATGTCCTTGATGATGAGGTACATCTTCAGGGTGAACTCCCAGTCCTTCTTCTTCTGCTCGGGGGTCTTCTGCAGCTCGGCGGGGTTCTTGTCGAAGCCCTCGATGACGTGCTCATCGGCCCAGGCCTTGAGCTTCTGATACTCGGCCTCGTCGTAGATGCCCTCGGTCATGCGGCGGATGATTTCCACCTCGTCCACGGACTCGACGCGCATGCCCAGGTAGTCCTCGATGAACTTGGAATCGATGATGGAGCCGCCGATGCCCATGCAGATGGAGCCGATCTGGAGGTAGGACTTGCCGCGCATGGTGGCGACGGCGACGGCTGCGCGGGCGAAGCGGAGCAGCTTTTCCTTGACGTCCTCGGGAACGACGGTGTCGTCGGCGTCCTGCACGTCATGGCCGTAGATGCCGAAGGCCGGCAGGCCCTTCTGGGCATGGGTGGCCAGCACGGAGGCCAGATATACCGCGCCGGGACGCTCGGTGGCGTTCAGACCCCAAACGCCCTTGATGGTGTTGCGATCCTGGTCCATGGTCTCGGAGCCATAGCACCAGCAGGGGGTCACGGTCAGGGTGATGGCGACGTTGTTCTTGCGGAACT
>JBJEJN010000058.1:0-16365 GCA_051878085.1 Aristaeellaceae bacterium
TCCTCCTCTTCGCCCGCCAGCTTCGCGACGACGAGACCGAGGAGAGCATCATGGAGCAGTTCCAGTCCCTGCTGTAAACCCAGGACATGATAAACCCCTGCAAGCATTGGTGATCAACCAACTTGCAGGGGTTTCTTTTGCACAAAAGGAGCTGTCTCAAAACATCTACACGTTTCGGGGCTGTTGCGGCGGGGTGAGGGCACCCCGCCCTACATCCTATTCGCCTTGGGATGCGTCAGATGCGGGCCTTGCCCACCAGCTTGCGGCAGGAGGTCTGGCCATCCTCACTGATGCCGCAGTTGTGCGCATCGCCCGGGAAGAACACGGCGAAGGTGCCGGGCACCATGTGAAGCACCGTGCCTGCGGGGCCGTGGGTGAAGCCCGTCTCGCCCTCAAAGTCCCACTCCAGCTCCTCCACGGGGCGCACCGTGATGATCTCCCCCGCATCCAGCGGAATCTGGAGGTCGAGGTGCTCCATGTGGCGCTCGTAGAGGTCGGTCTCGGGAACCAGCGGCGCGACGTTGACGTTCATCCAGGCCAGGTCGCCGTCGATCTCGTTGCGGCCCGCCGGAAGCGCGTTCAGGTCGTGCGCCAGCGTGAAATCGATCAGCTTGTCCAGGCCAGGGCAGATACCCCTGTACTGGGCCAGACGGTTCAGCGTATCAAAAATCATTTCTCCTCATCCTTTCCATTGGATTCCTTCTTTAAATATCGCTCCGGCACGTCGATGCCGGCCCGCTTCAGCGCCCGGGCGTAGTCGGGGTCGGACAGGCGCTTCTCCGAGGCCTCCCGCTCCTTCTTGAGCTTACCCATGCGCATGGGATACATGCCCAGATCCATCGCCAGATAGACCACCGCAACCGCCGCCGCCACAATCGCAAAGGTCGGCTGACCCAGCAGATACAGCAGCACCGCAACAAGCGCGCCCATGGGCAGCAGCGTCTTCGTGTTGGCGGTGATCTTCGCCGTGTCGGACTTGCGCAGCTCGGTGATGGCCAGCTCCTTCACGTCCTTGTCGATGAAGATGCGCTTGCAGTTGGCGCAGAGCTTCATGGGCGATCCATAGACCCACACGTCCTCCGGCAGGGGCTTGCGGCCGAAGCCGCCGCAGGCGCGCTGCTCGTAGACCTTGCCGCAGTAGGGGCACTTCTTCGTGATTTGCTGCACAGACATTCAATCTTCCTCCCTCAGGGTGATCTGGCCCATCAGACCGTAGGGCTTCAGGGTGTAGCCGTCGCAGTGCCAGCGGCCCTCCGTGCGGAAGTCCTCCCAGCTGATGCGGCTGCAACCGTCGTAGGCGCGATGGAAGGGGCCCAGCAGGTTCCTCGGCGAGCCGACGACGCTGAGCTCCAGCAGGTTGTCCGAGGCCCTCAGAAGCGGCGTGAGGTCGCTCTCCCGGCGGCATGCGCCGAACAGCACGTCCGCGCGCGCGCCGTTGACCCGCACCTCCACAAGCACGCCCTCGTAACTGCCCAGCTTCAGCACGATCCGGCGGTTCGCGGGCGGATCGGGCAGTTTGAAGCGGTAGATCATGCCGCCGGAGTAGTGGGGATAGCCCTGGAAGCACCAGTCGCCAAAGTGCAGTTTTTCCGGCTCGCGCACGATGCGCCGGGCGTTGTCCACCGCGAAGTCGCCGATGACGTAGACCTCCTCCAGCTCCCGCTTGTCGGTGTACAGGCCGGAGAGGCTCACCGTATTCACGCCCGGCTTCAGGCCCTCCAGCGCGAAGCAGTCGATGCTGCGGTCGAGGAACCACTCGCCGGTGGGCGCGCAGTCGTTTCCGTTGAGCTGCACGCGCAGGCCGGCGCTCTTCTCCACCGCCAGCTGCACCCGACCCTGCGGTACGTCCGCGACCTCGAAGTCGAAGGACAGCTCGAAGGGCGCGGCGGTGTCGTTCTGCTCCCAGGTGTAGCGCTGGGGGATGCCGTTGGCGTAGATCTGCCGCATTCCCAGCTTCTCCCGCAGGATGCGCTGCGCCTGCCAGACCTCCAGGCCGTCGGCGATGACCTCGCCGTTCAGCGTGCAGCGGCAGACGTCCAGCGGCAGGGCGTTGGGCGCGGTGCGCTCGAACTCCGCCACCGGGCCCAGCGCGGCAAACACGCGCTCCGTGCGGTGGGGATGCTCGTAGGAGAAGCGCAGGACATCCTTGTGCGGCGCGTTGTCGCGCTCCACGAAGTACACGCGGCTCCCGGCGGGCTCCAGCGCGTCGATGAAGGCCGTGCCGCGACCGTCCGTGCGGCAGGGCAGTTCCCACCTCTCGTCCGTCCACGCGTCGTAGGCGACCACGCGGCCCCGCACCGGAAGCGTGATGCGCATCTCGCGGCGGTTCGTGCGATCGCTGTTCACGGCGATCAGCAGGCAGTCCTCGCCGCAGCGGCGCAGCATGGTCAGAATCTGGTCGTCCTCGCCGCCGGTGCGGCGCTCGATGCGCAGTTCGTTGGGCAGCAGGTGATTGAGCGCATGCAGCAGGCCACTCTCGCCCTCCGCGTGGCGCACGCCGTCGCGATGGTACAGCGCCGCGATGCGCCCGTCCGGCGCACCCTCGACCAGCTCCGGCGCATCGCCCAGCCAGATCACTTTGCCGCCCGCGTCCAGATAGCGGTTCAGCAGCTCCACCGTGGAGGCGAACAGCGACCTCACCTCCGGCACCACCACCGCGCGGTAGCGGCCCTCCCCTACCGTGAGCACATCGCCTTCGATGGCCGCGCGCTCCGCGAGGATGGTCTCGTCGCCGAAGTCGAAGTCCCTGTGGGCCCGCAGCAGCGCCTCTGCGAGGCGGTTGCACTTGTCGCCCTCGATGTTCCCGGCCATGATGTGCCCATCCGTCCAGCCCATGTTCATCTCCACGCGGCCCAGATCCTCGTCGGGATGGGAGCCGGTGGTGCACCACAGCGAGGAGATCGGGTGGATCACCAGCAGGTCGCGCGCGGCCTCGCCGGTGGTGGCGCAGGCAGCCATGCGGGCGAAGTAGTCCTCCATCAGGCCGTCGTACTCCCACCAGCTGTTCTGATAGTTGAACACCGGCGGATAGTCGCGCTTGCGGCAGCCCGCGATGCTGTAGTGCATCATGTGCTGGCAGCGGCGGTTGATGCCGTTCACCAGCAGCCAGTCGCCCAGGCGCTTCTGGCCCTCGAAGTCGAACTCCCAGCCGGTGCAGCCGTAGACCTCCGCCACGGTCTCGTCGCGGCCGTACTGGTGGGCCACCGAGCTGCACTGGCGCACCGTGAGCCACTCCCGGGTCTGGTCCCCCAGGATGTCCACGCCCGGCATGTGCAGAAAGCGGTACTGGGGCATCGCCGCGCCGCAGACGCGCACGTTGTAGCCCAGGTCGTTCTCATACAGCACGTGGCCCGTCGTGCGCACGCCGTTGTCCTCGCACCAATCGTAGATCTGCTTCATGTAGCGCTCGGAGAACAGCTCCATCAGCGTCCGCCAGTAGTCGTGACGGATCTTTTCGCTCCCCTCGCCCTCGAAGAACAGCAGCGGAAGCCGGGGCACGGGGTCGTAGCCTCGCAGCCGCGCGAATGCCTGCGCAAAGTCCTGCGTCCAGGGCAGCCAGGGCCTGCCCGGGATGAAGGAACTGAAAAAGTCGCAGAAGTTGGGTTCGTCGGTGAAGAAGCCCTCCACGTGATCGGAGAGCCTGCCGCCGAAGAGCACTCTGTAGCGCTCGTGGGTCAGGTCGATGAAGGCCCGCACCGCGTCGGGGTTGAGGTTGTCCGAGGGCGCGAGGCCGTTGTACCAGTCGCTGCTGGCGCTCTTCTCCGTGCGCAGCACGATTTGCACGTCCCCCTCGCCCATTTCCAGGATGCGCGCGCCGTCGATCCTCGCCCGGCAGCGAAGCACAACGCCCGCCTCGTCAATCTCCGCGTCCGCCGCCGCAACTTCCAGCGTCAGCGCCCTTGCGGTGAATTCCTCGGGATTCATGGCGGACACCTTGCCGCCCGCGCTGCCGCTGGGCCACTTGTCCTCGTCGTAGATCCAGGACTCCAGGCCAAGCTGCGCGCCCGCCTCGGCCATCACGGCGATGTCATGCATCCACTCGTCGGACAGATAGGGCGTCTCCAGGCCGTCGCGGGAGTGGGCGAAGGCGCCGCCGATTCCCTTGTCCTTCATATCCCGCATCTGGCGGCGCAGCTCGTCGGGATCGAGCTTCTCGTTCCAGGCCCAGAAGGGCAGGCTGCGATAGCGGTGGTCGGGTTTGGACAGGCTTGCATACAGGCTCTTTAAATCAGAAATGCGCATGGTCGTTTTTTTCATATTCGCTTCGCGCATCGGACAGGCCTTCCCCGCCGCTGCGCATTTTTCCTTCCAATAGAATATCGCATCAGGTAATTCGGCGCATATGCGCCGCTTCCCTGCTGTTTTCAAAGTAAAAATCAGGAGCCGCAAACGGAGTTGCAGCTCCTGAAGAGGAAAGCTTAGCCCATCAGGTTGGGCAGGAACATGACCACCTGCGGCACATAAGTGCAGACCAGCAGCAGAGCGATCATGATGAGAACCATTGGTATGATCTCTCGTATGACGCCGGCAATCTTTGTCTTGCCCAGGCCGGTGACGATGAACAGAACCATGCCGAAGGGCGGCGTGGACAGACCGATCATCATGTTCAGGCAGATCACGACGCCGAAGTGCACCAGGTCGATGCCGAAGAGGGAAACCAGCGGCAGAACCATGGGCACGAAGACGTACTGAATGGTGGAGACGTCCAGCACGCAGCCCAGCAGCAGGAAGACAACGTTGATGACCAGCAGGAACAGGTACTTGTTGTCGGTGATGCCAGTGACCCACTGCGCGATCACGTTCGGAACGTTCTCGCGGGCGATGATGAAGCTGAAGATGAAGGAGGTGCCGGTCAGCAGCGCCAGGGTGGCGGTGTTGGCGGCGGTCTTCTTGATGATGGTCAGCAGCTTCTTCGGGCCGAGCGTGCGGTAGATGAAGAAGGAGATCAGCAGCGCCCAGGTGGAGGCCAGCGCGCCCGCCTCAGTGGGGGTGCAGACGCCGGAGTAGATGCCGCCCAGCAGCAGGATGACGGTGAACAGCGCGGGGGCTGCAACCAGCGTCGCCTTGCCGAACTGGCGCAGGGACATCTTCACACCTGCGGGGTAGTTGCGCTTGCGGGAGATGAAGAACACGTAGATCATCAGCAGGATAGCCAGCAGGATGCCGGGCACCATGCCGCCCAGGAACAGCTTGGAAACCGAAGCGCCGGACAGCATGCCGTAGATGATCATGGGGATGGACGGCGGGAAGATGGGGCCGATGGTAGCGGAGGCTGCGGTGATGGCGCAGGCGAAGGGCGCGTCGTAGCCCTCCTTCTTCATCTGCTCGATCTCCATCAGGCCGATGCCGGAGGCGTCCGCGACGGCGGAGCCGGTCATGCCGGAGAAGACCAGGGAGATGAACACGTTCACCTGGGCGGTGCCGCCCTTCATGCGGCCGAGCAGACCGTTGCAGAACGCAAAGATCTTGTCGGTGACCTCGCCCTCATTCAGCACGTTCGCCATAAAGACGAATAGTGGCGCGGCCAGCATCGTGTAGTTGGAGAACATCTTGGTGTTGATGGTGTTCGCGACGATGCCGAGGGCCTGGGGCATGGTGAAGAGGTAGTAGACGATGCAGGAGATGAGCATCGAGAAGGAAATCGGCATGCGGATAATGAAGCATACCGCCAGGCAGACAAACAGAATGACGACAGCTGTAAGATTCATTACGCCTTAGCCTCCTTCCTGGAGTTTTCCTTGTACTCAACGATCGCATCGCGGATGCAGAATGCGCTGCGGATGATGGTCTCAATCAGCAGCCACATGTAGGGGAAGAACACGACCTTGTAGGGCATCTTCAGAACGCCGGTGACGTTGGTCGCCTTCATGATCTGCTTGAAGCTGGGCACGATGGTGAGCGCCAGCAGCACGATCATGGCTGCGTAGCACAGCAGCTTGCAGAACAGCTTGCCCTTGTTGGGCAGCTTGTCGTAGACCAGGGAGAAGACCACATGCTCGTCGGCGGACAGCGCGCGGCCGGTGCCGAAGTACATGCAGTACATGTAGCCGAGAATGGAAACCTCATTGGACCAGCCAATGGAGGTCTTGAAGAAGTAGCGTGCGATGATCTGCGCCATGAAGACCACGAAGATCACAAGGAAGGAGACCGAGGTGACACCCTCGGAGAAGACGTCGATCGCGGACTTGAGTCCACGCTCCTTCATCGTGGGGATCGTGAGCAGAATGGCGGCAAGGAGAAAGCACACGCCGATGATAACAAGAGTTCCTGTTGTCAAACTGTTCCCCTCCTTTTACATGAAGGAGATGAACCCTATGCAGGGTTCATCTCTTCAGCCGTTGGGCACTGCTTATTCGGCCAGAGCCTGAACAGCGTCGTAGACCTCCATGTTCCAGCTCGCGGTCTGCTCCGGATGATCGGCATAGTACTGCTGAACATTGGCGCGGAACTCGCCCAGATCGGGATAGGTGATGGTGCAGCCCTGCTCCTCGAGGTAAGCAACGGCCTCGGACTCGGACTCAATGCGCAGGGTGTCGTTGACTTCCTTGGCATAGGTCATGGCGTCCTTCACGGCAGCCTGCTGGGCCTCGGTCAGGGTGTTCCAGGTGTCGCCGTTGATGCAGGGGATGATGGAGTCAACGACGTGGTTGGTGATGGCGATGTAGGGCGCAACCTCGTAGAACTTCGCGGAGATGTCAGAGGGCAGCGGGTTGTCCTGACCATCGCAGGCGCCGGTGCTCAGAGCGGTGTACAGCTCAGAGAAGGCGATGGAGGTGGGCTCGGCGCCCAGGGCGCGGCCCAGGTTCTGCCAGGCTTCGGAGCCGGGCATACGCAGCATTACGCCAGCCATGTCGGCGTAGGAGTTGATCTCCTTCGCGCGGGTGTTGATGCAGCGGGAGCCCAGGTACATGGCGCACATGGGAACCAGGCCGGTCTTCTCCTGGATCTCAGCGAAGATCTGCGTACCGATCTCGGAGTCGTTCAGGGTGCTGGTCATGTGGTCATAGTCGGCCCAGAAGTAGCCGGAGTTCATCATGGCCATCCACTCCAGGCCAGCCTGGGTGGACAGGGTGGGGAAGCTGATGTAGGCGATGTCCATGCCGCCCATCATGGAGCCGGTCTTCAGGTCGTCCAGCTCACCCTCGGAGGAGGAGCCGGTGCCGTCGGCGTAGACATTGCAGGTCAGGGAGCCGCCGGACAGGGCCTCAACGGCCTCCTTGAAGGCGTACATTGCGGTGGTGTGGGAGTCGCCGGTGACGGAGACGGAGGTGAAGTAGAGGGTGAAGGGCGCATCGCCGGATGCGTCATACTCGGAAGACTTGGCATAGGTGGGCTCCTCGGCAACGCCGACGGAGGCGACGGCCAGCAGCATCACTGCAGCCATCAGGATGGCAAGAAACTTTTTCATGTGTGGTTCCTCCTTACATATTTATCACTGATAACCTTGCGGCTATTATGATCAACCGAAGAAATGCTTGATGTAGCGCTGCTCGATGTTGTAGAACTGGTCGATCTCCAGCTTCTTGCTGCCGGTGAGCAGGGCGGCGTCCTTGGTGCGGGTCATCAGATCCATGGGAACACCCATCAGGTTCATGTGGTACTTGCAGTTCACGGGATAGACCTGGCACTCCACCATGGAGGCTGCGCCGATGAAGTCCATCAGCTGCTCCGCGCGCTCGGGCTCCTTCTCGTAGTTGTCCACCAGCCAGGCGTACAGGGACGCATGGAAGTTGGCCATGACTCCGCTGTAGCCGGCGCAGCCCATGCGCAGGCTCTCCAGGAGGGTTGCGGCGTTGGCGTTGAAGATCTTCAGGCCCGTGCCCTTGACGGCATCGCACTTGGCCTTGATCTGAGAAAGGTCGCAGCAGGTGTCCTTCAGGAAGGCGAACTTGCCGGTCTCGGCGATCCACTTGAGCAGGTCGGCGCTCAGCACGCGCTTGTAGGGATGGGGACACTCGTACACGCCGAAGGAATCGGCCTCGATGTGCTTGATGAGGTACTCGATGTTCTTCTTGGCGACGTCCTCGCTCTCGTCCTCGCGGGCGAACTGGTTGGAGATGAACACGTAGGAATCCGCGCCCGCGTCCACGATGGCCTGGGCCTCGGCGATCTGATCCTCAACCTTCTCGGCGACATGACCGGACACCACAACGCCCATGTGCTTGGGCGTATTGTCGATCACGAACTTGGCCAGGTCATATCTCTCCTGCTTGGACAGGTAGAACATCTCGCTGGACTGGCAGACCGCGAAGATACCGGTCACGCCTTCCTTGTCGTACCAGTCGATGATCTTCTGCACGCCGTCCCAGTCGATCTTGTTGTCCGCGGTGAAAGGCGTGATCATTACCGGCCAGACGCCGTTCTTGATGGTCTTCATAATAAATTTCCCCCTCCTGTTGCAATGCACAAAAACGATGCAGAAAGTATCTGAAAAATTTTTCGTAGATTCTTGCAAATACTCCTATATTTAAATATAATGATTTTACAGGAAAATAGCATTCAAATTTGTATTCAGTACGAATTTATACTTTTTATGTCGCGGAGGTTAACGACTATGGAGCGTGCACGCATACCGCAGATTTCGCCCGTCGAGCTGAACGATCCCTTCAAGTGGACGAAGGAGCACAAGCTCATTCCCCGCAGCATGCACGGCATCAGCGGCCTGGAAAACATCACCCACAGCACGCTTCGCTACACCTCTCCGGCCACGGCCTACCACTATCACCGCGACACAATGGAGATCTTCTGCGTGGTGAAGGGCCGGCGGGAGTGCAGCATCGACACCGGCGGCCGGGCCATCAGCTATGAGTTCACCGGCAGTGAGGCGCTGATCGTCTTTCCCAACGAGCCCCACGTCACCGGCAGCAACGGCATCGACCCCTGCGACCTGTACGCGCTGCAATTCAACCTTTCGGAAAGGGAAAATTTTCTCGGTCTGAACGCGGAGAATGGCCGCCGTCTGTGCGACGCGCTGCTGGGGCTGGAGCACCGCCACCTGACCATGACGCCCATCGCCTTCTCCCTCATCAAGTGCGCCTTCGACCGCTTCTGCGAGATGACCCCGGAGAGCTGCTGCGAGGGCGCGGCCTTCCTGGTCAGCTTCCTGTGCACGCTGCTGCACCTGCCGCCCGTGGACAGCACGCCCGTCGAGGCCCCCAACGACCGCATCCTGCGGGTGGTGGACTACATCGCCGAGAACATCTCCCAGCCGATGACGCTCAAGGAGCTGGCCGACTACGCGGGCTATTCCCTCTCCCGCTTCAAGGCGCTCTTCCGCGAGGTCACCGGACAGACCCCGGCGCAGTACATCGCCATGCACAAGGTGGAGCAGGCCAAGGAGCTGCTGCGCGACCCGGGCAGGAGCATCACGGACATCGCCTACGACCTGGGCTGGTCCTCCAGCAACTACTTCTGCGCCGTGTTCAAGAAGTATACCAACGTCAGTCCCCTGCACTACCGCAAGCTGCGCATGCAGCGGGGCGACGACGAGGAGTGAGTGCACTCAGCCCTGCGCGGAGCCGTCCTTGCCCTCCTGCGCCTGCCGCTCGTCCTCCTCTTTGTCCACGGCGTACATCATGGCGTACCAGAGCTGCTTCTTCTGATCCAGAAAGAGATTCGGCGAGCCCTCCCGCGCCCTCTTCTTGTGATGGGCCACGATGGCGCTCAGCGCCTCTGCAAAAAATCCGTCCTTTTTCATCGCGCGCCTCCATTCCGGCTTGACATTGTCAAGCGCAGGAAATACAATTAACTTATCGGACATCGAAGGAAGTCAGGTGAAAAACATGCGTATCCTCATTGTGGTCGTCGCGGACATCTTCATCGCCGGCATCTCGCTGTTCACAACCAGCGAGATCTTCGGACTCAAACGCTACAACAGCTTCACCGTGCCCTACACGGACAAGATGATCTCCCTGGGCATCATCGAGGCCGACAAGCGGGATTCCGTCCTGCGGGAGGACCGGATGAACCACCTCGCCGGCATCGCCATTTCGGTGCTGGTGTGCGTCCTGATGGCGCGCTTTTTGGCCTGGCCCAGCGGGCTGATCGTGTTCGTCCTGGCCCTCGCCGCGTCCTTCCTCTTCACCCACCCGGACATGACCGAGACCGAGGCCACCCGCGAGGGCTACTTCCGCATGCACAAGGCCAGCATACATCCCCAGCGCTACGCCGCCTTCGCGCAGTCCCTGCGGACGGATGAACGTCCCAAGGATGAATGACTGTCTTCGGATGATCTGTACATGATTATAGCATGCTCCGCTGCGATGGCGCAAGCGGAAATAACTGCACATCGCGCGCAGGCGAATGGGCGGCAAGCCTTGCATTTGCATCCCTGTCATTTCTCCTTGTATATCTGAAATGACAGATTCTTTTCACGCGCCGGAATGTGCGTGCGAATCGCACAGCGATCATACGACGAGGACCAGAAACGACAGGAGGAAACGCCATGCGCATCGAGGAATGCTACCAGGAAATGGGCGGCAACTATGCCGAGGTGATCGCGCGCCTGCCCAGTTCCCAACTGATTCATCGCTTTGTACTGAAATTTCTGGAGGACCCGAGCTATGCGGCGCTCTGCAGCGCAATGGATGCCGGCAGCCGGGAGGCTTCCTTCCGTGCGGCCCACACCCTGAAGGGCGTGTGCGCCAATCTGGGCTTTGCCCGCCTTCTGGAATCCGCCTCTGCGCTGACGGAGATCCTGCGCCCGGAGTCGGATGCCATTCCGGAGGCCGCATTTGCACTGATGGAGCAGGTGCGCGGCGACTACCAGCGCACCGTCGACGCCATCCGCAGGTACAGGGACGAGGCGTAAGCCGCCGCGCCCCACAGGTGCATATTCTGCACAATTGGGCTGTCTCAAAGCGAAAAAAGTAGGGCGGGGTGCCTTCACCCCGCCGCATAGCAATTGTGGGGCTGTCTCGAAACAGGAAAAATGTTTTGAGACAGCCCCTGTGGGTTGGATTCAGCGCCGGTCGCCCGTACGCGCCTCCGCAGGGGCCTCCCAGGCCTGAGACGGCAGGCGGCGCAGCAGCTTCAGCAGCGGCAGTCCCAGCACATAGCAGACCACGATCTCGCCCAGCGCCACGGTGCCCATGGAGGAGATGAGCAGCGCCCAGTTGATGGCCTCGCCCGGGGCGCGCACGTAGGCCAGGTACACGATGGGGCCAACGATCAGGCCGTTGAAGATCGTGGGCATGGCGGCGGCGATCAGCGGCTTCTCGCGCAGGCGGCGCACCGCGACGGCGGCCAGCAGCGTGGCGATGGAGCCGAGCACAACGTCGTACCACACGCCGCCGCCCAGCAGGTTGCCCAGCAGGCAGCCGATGAACAGGCCCGGCACCGCGTCGGCGGTGAGCACCGGCAGCAGCATCAGCGCCTCGGCGATGCGGAACTGCACCGCGCCGAAGCTGATGGCCTGGAATACGAAGGTGAACAGCAGATACAGGGCCGCGATGATGGCGGCGCGGGTCAGGGATCGGGTTGAAAGCTTCATGGTTGACCTTCCTTTCGGAGAGGCAGCGGCAGATAAAAGAAGAAGCATGGATCTCTCCATGCCCTCGCGCGCCCGACAGCATTGCCGTGGCGCAAACCTGGTTTTGTTTTTTCGGGAATCCGGGGATTCCGTCAGACAGGAGGGCTGCGAACTGTCTCTATTGAATTTTCAGCCTAATTATACCGCGCTGACTGCGGGATGCAAGTTGAATTTCGCAAACTGTATGTGAAATGCGTGCAGATTTCACCTGCATCTGCTATAATACCTTCAATGTGACAGCAGAGAGGGCAATTGCAATGAAGATTTTCGACGTACACGTGCACATCTATCCGGACAAGATCGCGGAGAAGGCGTCCGCCAGCGTGGGCGCGTTCTACGACGGCATTCCGATGCACGGAAGCGGCACCCTGGAGGACTGCCTGCGCCAGCAGAACGAGGCGGGCTTCACCCGCTTTGCGGCGCACTCGGTGGCGCTGACCCCCCACAACGTGGGCAGCATCAACCGCTTCATCCTCAGCGCCCAGGCGCAGCAGCCGGAGCGCATCGTGCCCTTCGCGGCGATTCACCCGGAGATGGAGGATCTGGACGGGGCGGTGCGCGACATGGTGAACCAGGGCTTCAGGGGCATCAAGATTCACCCGGACATGCAGAAGTTCCAGGTGGACGATCCCGCCGCTGCGCCGATGATGGAGGCCATCGAGGGGCGGCTCCCGCTGCTGATCCACTGCGGGGATTACCGCTACGACTACGACGGCCCGCAGCGCATCCTGAACCTGCGGCGGCAGCATCCGCATCTTCAGATCATCTGCGCCCACTTCGGCGGCTGGAGTGAGTGGAACCGGGCGGAGGAGCTGCTGCCGGGCAACGGCCTGTTCATCGACACCTCCAGCTCGCTGTTCAAGTGGCCTGCGGAGCGCGCAGCCGAGGCGATTCACCGCTTCGGCGTGGAGAACGTGCTCTTCGGCACCGACTATCCCATGTGGAATCCGAAGGAGGAGCTGGAGCGCTTCATGCAGATGCGGCTCACCGACGCGGAGCGCGAGGACATCCTCTGGAACAACGCCCAGCGCATTCTGCAACTGTGAACAAAGCTGTGCGGCGGCATGACATTTTTTCTACAATGCGCCGCGACATTTGACGCTTGCGCGGCGGATATGTATAATAGAGGGTAGAGAATCAGGCGAGGGGAAAGGAGCGCATGAACGATGGCACGCGCCGAAAACAAAAGCAAGTATAAGAAGGTTTCCGTGTGGAACTGGCTGGGCACGCTGATCCTGTGCAGCATTCCGGGCGTGCGGCTCATCGCCCTGATCCTGTTCATCATCTTCGCCAAGGCCCAGAGCAAGCGCAGCTTCGCCATCGCCATGCTGGTGCTGGATGTGCTGGTGGTTGCGCTGGCGTTTGCAGCCTTCCTGATCTTCCCTGATCAGCTGGCCCAGTTCGCCGCCGATCTGCGGGGCGGAGACGCGCTGCTGGTCATGCCCCAGGGCTGAGATAAATAGGATCAACGCCGCGATGCGCAATGCTTGCCCTCGCGGCGTTTGCTATGCAATGCATTGGAGGAATACCTATGAACGAAAGAATCGCGCAGCTTCGCGCGCACACGTCCCGCCTGCCCAGGGCGCAGCTGGGCTTCTTCCCCACGCCGCTCTATCGCCTGAACCGGCTCTCTGAGCTGCTGGGCATCGAGCTTTACATCAAGCGCGACGACTTCACCGGCATGAACCTCTTCGGCGGCAACAAGGTGCGCAAGCTGGAGTACCTGCTGGGCGACGCGGCGCAGCGGGGCGCGACCCACGTCATCACCTACGGCGCGACCCAGTCCAACCACGCCATGGAGACCGCCGCCGCCTGCCGCAGGCTGGGCATCCAGCCGATTCTGTACCTGACGGTGGTGGTGGAGCCGGAGAAGGGCACGGCCCGGGCAAACCTGCTGCTGGATCAGATCCTGGGCGCGGAGATTCACACCGTGCCCATGCTGCCGGGCGAGACCGAGGAGCAGGCCGACGCGCGCGCCGCCGAAATGGGCGCGACCCGGGCAGCGGAGCTGAACGCTGCGGGGCAGCTCTGCGTGGACATCCCCATGGGCGGTGCAAGCAAGCTCGGCTCCGTGGGCTTCGCGGACGGCATGGCCGAGCTGGCGGAGCAGCTGGAGGAGATGGATCACCTCCGCCTGTCGAAGATCTACCACTGCACCGGCACTGGCGGAACCATGGCCGGCATGCACGTGGGCCGCGCGCTGCTGGGCAGCGACGTGGAGCTGATCTCGGTGGCGGCAAGCCCCAAGGAGGAGCAGGCGTACATCGACAAGGTGCACGCGCTCTGCGGCGACGTGCTTGCTCTGCTGGGAAGCGACGCGCAGGTGAAGCGCGATGACCTGCACCTCGACCTGACCCAGTGGCAGCCCGGCTACGAGCAGCCCAGCGAGGCGGCCTCCGAGGCCATCCGGCTGCTTGCCCGCATCGAGGGCCTGTTTGTCGATCCGGTGTACACCGGCAAGGCCCTGGCGGCGCTGCTGGCCGACGTGCGCAGCGGCAGGATTGCCAAGGGCGAGCGCGTGCTGTTCTGGCATACCGGCGGCGCGACCGCGCTGTTTGCCGAGCCGGAGATTCTGGGCGACATCTGCTGAGGTCGCGTCCGTCATCCCTTTGATTGAAAATTCCGCGCCTTTTTCCGGCATCATACCGGAAGGAGGCGCGCTTTTTTCCCATCGAAGCGCCCGCTGCACCGCGTTTTGTTCGCAGCGTCTCCGAAAAAAATTTGATTTGTGCAAAAATTATGTGAAATCTTGCGATTTCAGGGCAGTTTTTGTGCCTTGGCCGATTGACAGCATGGTACTTCCATGCTATAATCCTAACCAATCGGATTTCCGAAATACAAACGACGGAGCTTTCAAAATGTTCGCTGTTCTCGCAACCCTCGGCATTCTGGATCTACTGCTTGGCATTGTCCTTGTACGACTTACCTCGTGCGATGATGGTGCTAAAAGTTATGCCCTGCAATGCCAAGCGTTCTGAGCCGGCGACCGAAAGTTCTTGGGTCGGAAGTCGGAAGTTCGGAAGTGAGAAGTTTGCGACGCCTGCGGTCTAACTTTTAGACGGCAGGCGTTTTTTACTGCATACCGCTGCAATTGTACAAGGAGGGACAAATCATGCAGATGACCGGCGCAAAGATTCTGATGGAATGTCTGCTCGAACAGGGCGTCGATACAATTTTCGGCTACCCGGGCGGCACCATCCTGAACGTTTACGACGAGCTGTACAGCTACGGGGAACAGATCCGGCACGTCCTGACCGCCCACGAGCAGGGCGCGTGCCACGCCGCCGACGGCTACGCCCGTTCCACCGGCAAGGTGGGCGTGTGCTTCGCCACCTCCGGCCCCGGCTGCACCAACCTGGTCACCGGCATCGCCACCGCCTACATGGATTCCTCGCCCATCGTGTGCATCACCTGCAACGTGACCACCGACCTCATCGGCAAGGACACCTTCCAGGAGGTGGACATCACCGGCGTGACCATGCCCATCACCAAGTGCAATTACCTGGTTCGCCGGGTGGAGGATCTGGCCGACACGGTGCGCGAGGCCTTCGCCATCGCCCGCAGCGGCAGGCCCGGCCCGGTGCTGATCGACATTCCCAAGAACGTCACCGCCGCCGCGTGCGAATACCTACCCCTGAGCCGAAAGGATCACGGCATGTGCGGTCGTCTGGGCATGCTGATGAAGCGCTCCTCGCTGAACTTCAAGGCCCCGGAGCCGGATCACGACGACATCGACAAGCTGGTGGAGATGATCAACCGCTCGAAGAAGCCGCTGCTGATCTGCGGCGGCGGCGTGGTGCGCAGCCGCGCCCACGTGGAGTTCGAGGCCTTCGCCAACAAGATCGACGCCCCCGTGGCCATCACCGTGATGGGCGGCGGCGGCTTCCGCGGCAGAAACAAGCTCACCACCGGCATGATCGGCATGCACGGCTCCCAGGCCTCCAACATGGCCGTGGACGCATGCGACCTGCTCATCGCCGTGGGCTGCCGCTTCTCCGACCGCGTGGCGCTCAAGCCCTCCAGCTTCGCGCAGAACGCGAAGATCGTGCAGATCGACATCGACCGCAGCGAGATCAACAAGAACGTGGAGACCGACCACCACATCATCGGCGACGCAAAGCGCGTGCTGGAGCTGCTGCTGGAGCGCGTGACCCAGCTGGATCACAGCGAATGGAAGGACTACGTGTTCTCCTACAAGACCGAGACGGAGTACGACGAGGTGGAGGATCGCCTGACCCCCAGCCAGATCCTCTCGGCCATCGCGCGCATCCTCCCCCAGGACACCATCGTCGCCACCGACGTGGGCCAGCACCAGATGTGGGCCATCCAGCACTTCCACTTCGACTATCCCGGCCAGCTGATCACCTCCGGCGGCTTCGGCACCATGGGCTTCGGCCTGGGCGCAGCCATCGGCGCGCAGGTGGGCAACCCGGAAAAGTGCGTGCTGCACGTCACCGGCGACGGCAGCTTCCGCATGAACTGCAACGAGCTGGCCACCGAGCAGTACTACAACCTGCCCATCATCACGGTGCTGTTCAACAACGGCACGCTGGGCATGGTTCGCCAGTGGCAGACACTGATCTACGACGGCCACTACTCCCAGACCACGCTGGACCGCGCCCCCGACTTCGTGAAGCTGGCCGAGGCCTACGGCCTGGGCGGCCGCCGGGTGACGAACACCGAGGAGCTGGAGGAGGCGCTCAACGAGGCGCTGAACTGCGGCCACGGCTATGTGATCGACTGCGCCATCTTCATGGACGAGATGGTGCGCCCGATGGTGGGCGGCGGCAGCCACATCACCCAGTTCATGATCGATTGAGGAGGTAAGCGCAATG
>JBJEJN010000059.1:0-16363 GCA_051878085.1 Aristaeellaceae bacterium
AAAAGAAGATCGTCGCCGGCGACGTGGTGGTCATCCGCTACGAGGGCCCCAAGGGTGGCCCCGGCATGCGCGAGATGCTCAACCCCACCTCCGCCATCTGCGGCATGGGCCTGGGCGAGAGCGTTGCGCTGATCACCGACGGCCGCTTCTCCGGCGCAACCCGCGGCGCATCCATCGGCCACATCAGCCCCGAGGCCGCTGCCGGCGGGCTGATCGCGCTGGTTGAGGAGGGCGACCGCATCGCCATCGACATCCCCAACTGCAAGATCGAGCTGAAGGTGTCCGACGAGGTGCTTGCCGAGCGCCGCGCCAAGTGGGTCTGCCCGGAGCCGAAGGTCAAGACCGGCTATCTGGCCCGCTATGCAAAGCTCGTGTCCTCCGCCGACAAGGGCGCAATCCTTCAGTAATTGAAGCGCATAAAAGAGGAACCGTTCCACGCGGACGGTTCCTCTTTTCATGTGTGAAAGCTGGCATAATCGCGGCGCAGACCGCCATCCTAAGGAAAAAAGCTTCGGAGGATGGATATGGAAACCGCAAAGATTGTGCTCGCCTCGCTGCTGTCCTACGCCGCGATGTTTCTGTCGGCCAAGCTCGTTGGACGCAAGCAGGTCTCCCAGCTGGACTTTCTGGACTACATTACGGGCATCACCATCGGCTCCATCGGTGCGGAGCTGGCCACGGATCTGGAGAACATGTGGAAGCCGCTGGTCGCCATCGCCGTGTACGCACTGATCACCTGGCTGCTGTCGCTGATGAACCTGCGCTACCCCCAGATGCGCAAGTACAGCAACGGCACGCCCACCATCGTCATGGACAACGGCAAGCTCTATCGTGGGAACATGAAGAAGGCCAAGCTGGAGCTGAGCGAGTTCATGGTGATGTGCCGCCAGCAGGGCTACTTCGATCTCTCTGCCATCCAGACCGCCGTGTTCGAGTACAACGGAAAGCTGAGCATCCTGCCCGCAGCGCAGCACCGGCCCGTCACGCCCGAGGACATGAAGCTCGCGCCGGAGCAGGAGAGGATCTTCACGGAGGTCATCATGGACGGCCGCATCCTGGAGGAAAACCTGAAGCGCATGGGTCGGAATGCAGACTGGCTCAAAAAGCAGCTGCGCGCGCAGGGAATCGGCGGGGCAGGGGAGGTCTTTCTGGGCCTGTGCGATCCCGAATTGAACCTGAGCTGCTATCTGAAGGATTGAACGACAAGCACAGGATTGCCTGTGCATCCGCCGTCTCACATCCCGAACGGGTCATCCATCGTGAAGGTTCTTGTCACCCCAGGCCTTCATGCAATCGAGGACGGTCAAGAAGCTCTCACCAAGCTCCGTCAGGCTGTACTCTACGTGGGGTGGAATCTCAAGAAAGTCGTGGCGAAGTATGAATCCATCGGCTTCCAGTTCACGAAGCTGCTTTGTCAGGGAGCTTTCTGTGATTTCACCAATCTGACGGCGCAGCTGACCGAATCGCCGGACGTTGCATTTGCCGATGTACTACAGCAGTTCAATTTTGTATTTTCCGCCCAGCAGTTTCTGCACGGTCGAAATTGTCTTGCAGCGGTTCACTGCTGATTCCGATTTTCTCATTTGACGCATCTCCCATCCCTTTACATCATAACGCATCTTACGTTGGAATACATAGTACTTCAAAAAAGTACAGTACTTTTATTTTTTCTGTGTCCTGCTATAATGATACCAGCGAGACAGTCATGCGCAGGTCTGTCTCGTTGCCTGCGCACAATACTGCAAAAAGAGGTAATGGTTATGCATTACACAGGTACGATTTGGCGGCCACCCTATGAGGCGGATTCGCTTCTGCTGGAAGTGACAGCGGGCTGTACCCACCACAGGTGCAAGTTCTGCACGTTGTACAGTGAACTGCCGTTCAAATTCAGAATGAGTCTCATTGAAGACATTGAAAGCGATCTGCTGGAAATGCAGACGCTGCGAACAAGCCCTTATTCCAGAATGCTGACACGCCTTCAGGGAAATGGCGAGCCGGAGCCGTTCAGGCGCGTGTTTCTGACGGGCGCAAATCCGTTTGTACTTTCAACGGATAAGCTGCTGGAGATCGCGGCGCTGATTCACAGGTATCTGCCCTCCGTCGAATCCATAGGCTGCTTTGCCCGCATCACAGATTCCGTCAACAAAACGGATGTAGAGCTGCATAAGCTCCGGCAAACGGGCTATACCGGACTGACGATTGGTGTGGAAACCGGAGATGATGCGGCCCTATCCTTCATGCGCAAGGGCTATACTTCCCAGGATATTCTGACGCAATGCAAGCGTTTGGAACAAGCTGGTATCGAATATGGCTTCTTCTATCTGACCGGCATCTCCGGCAAGGGGCGCGGAGAAATCGGGGCCAGAGCATCCGCAGAGGTTTTCAATCAGCTGCACCCCTTCCTGGTGGGCCCGAATATGCTGACAATCTATCCGGAAGCAGATTTGTATCGGGAGATGCGCAATGGCAACTGGGAGGAGGAGGGTGAACACGAGAAATACAGGGAGCTTCGCACGCTTGTGGAAAGCCTCAATATACCCACATACTTTGCGGCGATGGGAGCGTCCAACGCCTTTCAGCTTAGCGGCAGGCTCCCAGAAGATAAGGAAAAACTTCTGGTGGCGCTCGATCAAATTCTCTCTGAGATCAGCGAGGAAGAGCTGCGCCGGTACAGAAGGAACCTTCGCCATCTGTAAGCTCCGGAGGGCTTCTGGATGACACAGTTCGTTGCTCACAGAGAAAACAAGGACTTCCAAGAGGATGTAAAGCCTCGGAAGTCCTGATTTATCTATTTACGCTGTATGAGCTTTTGCGGAGGCAGCTGCGGCTCTGATTCCCGGAACCCGCACGCACAGCGCGTTCGGTAGCAGCTCAAAGCGCGCGGAATCGGCGGAAAACAGCTCTCCGTCCAGGTTGACGGTCATGCCAGGACGGCGGATGCTGAGCTTGCGGCAGCGGCGCAGCCTGCCCAAACCAATGGAGATATGCTTTCCGGCGATGTATAAGGCGATCAGCAGCGCGATTGCAGGCTTGCTGACCGGGCGCACGGTGACCACGTCGAACAGACCGTCGTCCAGCTTCGCGTCGGGCACGGCCTTCATGCCACCGCCGATGTAGCGCCCGTTGCCGATGGACAGGATCGAGAAGGAAACCTCCTCCTCCGGGCCGTCGTCGAAGGAAACGTGCGCGGTCATGGGGCGGAAGTCGCGGATCGCGTCGAACAGGCCGAAGAGGTAGGTGCGCAGGCCGGTGTACTTCGCCTTGTACTTCTCCGCGTTGCGCAGCACCTCCACGTCAAAGCCCGTGCCCGCGACGTTCAGGAAGTAATAGTCGTTCATCCTGCCCACGTCGATGCGGCCGACGGGCGCGCCCAGCTGGCATCTCAGCGCCTCCACGGGGTCCTTCGGCAGCTTCAGCGTGCGCACGAAGTCGTTGCCGGTGCCGCAGGAGACGAACAACAGCGGCACGTCGCTGCCGATCATGCCGTTGATGATTTCAAAGAGGGTGCCGTCGCCGCCCACCGCGATGATGCCCTCGGGCTGTCTTGCGGCGGCGGCGCGGGCGATGCGCGCAGCGTCCATGGGCTTGGTGGCGCGCTCAATGTTGTATTCCAGACCGTGCTCCTTCAGAACGCCCTCGATCCCTGCGAGCCGGCCCATGGCCGCGCCCCGACCGGAGGTTGGGTTGACGATCAGCGTGTACATTTGAAATCATTTCTTTCGTATTTAGTGGATACCCACCTCCAATTGTAAAGAACGAACGCGCTTCTGTCAAGTGTTGAGCTGCTCGAAGCGCAGCTTTATTTCCACATCCGCGCGCCTGAACTTCTCCCGCCAGTCGAAGCTCTGCCACTGATCGAGGGTGAGGAAGCTTCGCGCCGCGACCTCCGCGAAGCCGAAGGGCTCCGCACCCATCCGCTGGACGTGCTCAATCAGCGCCTCGATGTCGCTTCGCAGGCTGTCGCGCAGCTTCTCCTCCGGAATCCGATGATCCTGGTTGCTCACCGAGAGCCGGATGGAGATTTCAATCTTCACCGGATCGGCGCTCGTATCTACCTTGATCCTCGGCTTGCCGACGGTGTTGAGCTTGATGCACTCGTCCTCCAGCGTGTACCAGAACAGATTCAGCGAGTCGGTCAGCAGGTTGGCCAGCACCGTCTCGCCGCCGTCCAGCAGGCCGCAATACCTGCCGTCGCAGAACACCGCTGCGCCCAGATAGCGGGTCTTGATGTCCGAATCCAGCTTCTGGGAGACCTGCTGGGCAGGCCCGGAGAGGGCACTGGCGGGCTGCGCGCCGTTCTGCCCGTCCTCGCCGCTGCTCTCTTCATCGGAAAGCATGGCGTAGATCGCCAGCGGATCGGAGTAGACCGACTCCGTCTGGTAGTAGAGCGTCGCCAGGCGGCTGTCGGGCGCGATGCCGTAGTTCACGTAGTGCTCGATGGAGGCCTCGATGTCCGTGGAGAGGCGCGTACCCACCGTGGGCTGCAGGCTCTCGATGAATTCCTGCGCCTTGCCTGCGCTCACCACCACGTGCGCGGCGGTGAACAGCAGCTCCGTCTTTGCGATCTCCCGGAACAGATCGCCGCAGTCGACCTGCTCCACCAGCTCCTGGGAAAAGACGATCAGCTTCAGCTGCGAGAGGTTCAGCGTGCGCGGCACCGCCCAGTTCAGGCGCTCCAGCGCGCGCTCGTAACTCTCGCCGCACACGGACAGGTGCAGATAGTCGCCGCTCTCGCTGCCGCTGCCGGACGAGCCGCCCTCGTCACCGCTACCGCCGGAGATCTTCGGGCTGAGGGCGGTGATGACGAGTTCGCCGTCCACCGACAGATCCAGACCCATCACCAGAATGTACGCCTGGTTCTCCACCTGCCGGGATTCCCCACAGCCGCTCAGGCCGACGACGATGGCCGCAAGCAGAAGCCCGCCTAGGATGCGCTTGATTGCCTGCACCTGCGCGCACCTCCCTTCGCAAGCCCCGCAGCCGCCATGGAAACCAGCAGGAGCAGGCCGATCAATGGAAAGAGCCATGCGTCGGCAGTCCCCGCGAGGAAGGCCTGAATGCGCTCGCTCCCGGAGAGCAGAAACACCCCGACGGCCTCAGGCAGCGCAACGATCCACAGCTTCAGGCCCGGCAGCAGCCGCTTGACGATACAGGCGGCGGTGACGGCCTCCGCAGAGAGCAGGTGCAGAAGCCCGCCGTACCACGCAATCAGATAGACAAATTGCAGCGAGATGGCCACGCGGCCGTTGTTGAGGAGGATCTCCATGCGGGCCGGGCGCAGCAGCTCCGTGCCGACGAAGGTTGGACTGAGCATCTGCAAGCCCAGCAGCAGCACCGCCGCAAGCAGGCACGCCGCTGAACCCCAGAGCACCGGGCCGAAGCGCGCCCGGTCCGGCACGGCAAACAGCCAGGTCAGGCTCAGCAGCGCCATGCTCCCCGCGCAGCGCAGCGCGCCATTCAGGATCGAAGGAACGCCTCCGCCCAGGATCGGTGCGATCCAGCCGGGACGGTAGATGGGGATTTGCGTGAGCGCCAGGATGACCAGCAGAAAGCCGAGAATGTAGAGACCGATGCGCGCGTTGTTTCCGGCCGCATCCGGGCCCAGCAGCACCATCAGCGCCAGCAAAACTACCAGCGGAAGCTCCAGCGTGATCACCGCCTTGTCGCCGATGCTGAAGCTGGCCGTTCCGGCGGCAACGTCCATCATGGCGGACGCGTCAAGCAGAAGCAGGGCGATGAGGATCAGCAGGATCAGCGCGGACAGGAAGCGGGGCAGGCGGGACTCCAGGTTGCCCCAGGCGCTGTCGTTGCCCAGCGTTGCGGCGCGCTGGAGCGCGAAGGCGAAGGGGAGGTAGAGCAGCAGGCCTGCGATGGGGCAGAGCCAGGCGGCGTTGTGTGCAGCGGGGTAGAGCAGCGCCATCTCGCAGAACAGCCGCGCGGCGATTGCGATGAACATCAGCGGCAGCGCGGCGCTCCGCCCAGGTACGTACTTCATTTGGCCTTCTCCTTTCGCTGCCGCATCCAGCTGTCCGACGACGCAAAGAACAGCAGGCGCTTCTGCATCCAAACCGGCAGGCGCACGAGGATGTCCGGGTTGTGCGCCCGGTGCGGCGCGACGGGCGAGAGGTAGTCCACGCCGAAGGACTTCATGGAGCACAGGTGGGCGATGATGAGGAAGCTTCCCAGGATCACGCCGTAGATGCCCAGCAGCGCGCTGAGCAGCACCAGCAGCAGCCGGTACAGCATCAGTCCCACGCCGAAGCCGAAGTTGGGAATCGCGTAGCTGCCCAGGCCGGTGAGGGCGATGATGATGATCAGGATGGGGCTGATGACAGAGGCCGAGACCGCCGCCTGACCCAGTACCAGCGCACCGATGATGCCGAAGGCGGAGCCGATCTGCTTGGGCGTGCGCATGCCGGCCTCGTTGAGCAGGTAGAAGGAGAACTCCATGAACAGCACCTCGACCAGGATCGGAAAGGGCACGTTCGTGCGGGACTCTGCGATGGAGGTCAGCAGCGACATGGGGATCAGGTGGGTGTGGTAGTGGGTCACGGCGATGTAGAGCGCCGGAAGCAGTAGCGACACCAGGATGCCCACCATGCGGATGACCCGCAGCGTGGTGCCGTACTGCCAGCGCATGAAGCTATCGTCCGAGGCGTGGATCAGGTGAAAGACCGTCACCGGCGCGATCAGCGCGTAGGGCGAATTTTCGCAGATGAGCACGATCTGGCCGTCCTCCAGGCAGGACGCGGCGCGGTCTGGGCGCTCGGTCTCCAGCATCTGTGGCAGCAACGCAAAGGGGCGATCCTCCAGATATTGCTGCAGCTGGCCGATGCCGCCGACCTTCGCCGCCTGAATGCACATCAGTCGGCGCTTGACCTCCTGCACGCACTTTTCATTTGCGACCCCGTTGAGATAGAGAATCGCAATCTGCGTCGGAATGCGCGTGCCCACGGTCATCTTCTGGGTGATCAGCTCCGGCGACTGCACGTAGCGGCGCACCAGGCTGATGTTGGTGCGGAAGTGCTCGTTGAAGCCCTCGTGCGGGCCGCCGACCACTGCCTCGGTGGTGGGCTGCTCCACGCTGCGGTGGGGATAGTTGCGCGTCTCCAGCAGCAGCGCTTCCTCCGCGCCGTCCACCAGCAGGCAGGTCATACCCGACAGGATCGCCGGAACAGCCTCGGCGTTCTCCGTGATGCGCTTGGTCTGCGCAATCTCGATCAGGCGGTCGTTGATCCACTCCACACGATCCTGATCTGCCGCCCGCGCAGCTTCATGCCCCTTGAGCGCGTGCAGCACGAATTCGGCGATGCGCTCCTCGTCCGCCATGCCCTCGATGTAGACGGCGCAGATGCGCAACTGTCCGACGGTATATTCGCGGAACTGCGCGTCCTCATTTAGAGGATAGTTCAGTATGGTCCTGAGTGCCTCCAGGCTCCGATCCAGCTGCGGCTGGATGCTCTGGTGCAGCAGCTCCGCATGCGGCATATCCGGCATGACTGAGGTTCACCTCCCGACAATTGAACATCAGTATCGGCTGGTTTTTCCGTTTTTATGCAGCCTGCACCGCACGTCTGGCACTGGGAAGGCGCGAAAAATCCCGCCACCGTGAGTACGGCAGCGGGATTGGGGATGTGCTTTAATTGGTCGTCCACACCGCGGATTCGAGCATGTTGTCCTGCAGCTTGGCGGTGAGGGTCAGCAGGGTGATCTCCGGGTCGTTGAACGCGCGGAAGAACATCAGCGGCAGATCGGAGTTTGTGGACAAGCCGCCCGTCAGGTAGACCTGGCTTTCACCGATCTTGGACAGGCCGTTCACGTCCTCCTTGGCGGGGAACCAGCCGTAGCGGGGCAGCATGCGGTTGGGGGCGTAGAACGCGCCCAGTCCGGGAATCTTCCACACGCCGCCGCAGTAGTGGCCGGACACGATCAGCTCCGGCTCGCTCAGATACAGGCCGTCATCGGAATCGTGCAGCGCGGCGGATTCAATGAAGCGGTCGTTGGGAACGATGTGCGACAGGCAGATCAGCAGGTCCGAGGAGGAGATGCTGTTGGCAGCCTCGTAGAACTTCTGCGCGAGGGCGTAGCGATAGCTGGTGAAGGGCAGGCTGTTGTAGTCCGACATCAGGCCGGAGATTGTGCCGTCCTCCTCCTGCTTCATCTGATCCTTCCACGCCTCGCGGTAGGAGATCGCCTCCACGTTCAGGAAGCTGCTGGGCGTGAGCCAGATGCTGCTGTCGCCCACGCTGACGCGTACCGGCGCATCCACATAGTTTGCGCCGCGCTCGATGGCGCCCAGTATCCAGTCCTCCAGCACAAGCTGCGCCAGCGTGCCCTGGATGTCCCGGGCGACATCCACGTAGGGGCCGGGATCCGCGTCGCCCGCGACGAAGTACACCCGCTCCGGATGGGAAATGCCCTCCAGAAACTCGTAGAAGGGCTCGGGATCGCCATCGCTGCCGACCATGTCGCCCACGCAGAGGATCATGTTGTAGCTCTGGCTCTCCACCGCGCGCACCAGCACGCTCTGCTGGTCGCCGAAGCGCTTGCCGTTCAGATCGGAGATGACGAGGATGCCGTAGTTCTCCAGGTCGCTGGGAAGGCCGACCACCGTGACCTGCTCGGTGAGCGTCGTCACGTTGCCGTTGCTCATCACGACAACGCCGACCAGCATGGCCACGAGCACCAGCACGAACAGCGGCCAGAAGCGGATTTCGTGGCCAAAGATGCGCAGCGGCTTGAAGAGACCGTCCTCGCCGGTGGCGCTCATGATCTCAAACAGGCTCTTCTTGCGGCGGAATTTCTTGTCCGAGAACAGTGGGGGCACCGCATTGAGAATCTTGCGGGCCTGCTTCTTCGACGCGCCCGCCTTCTTCTTCCCGGCCTTCTTGCCCTTCGGCTTTCCGGAGGCCGAAGACTTCTTCTCCGCCTTCTTTTTGCGGCGCAGCGGGATTTCGCTCTCGTCGCCCAGCAGATCGTAGTCCTCGCTCAGCGCGTCCTCCGGCTCAGCTTTTTCAGAGGCGGAAGGCTTTGGCGTTTCAACCGGATCAGGCGCGGTTGCGGCGGACTCCTCTATCTTCGCAGCCGCATGCCTGCCGCGCGGGCGCTCGTTCTCCGTAGGTTTCTTTTCGGATTCCTGCATTGGTATCTCCCTTTGTTGTTGCTATACAAGTTCTATTTTATTATAAAACGAATTGATCGATCTGGCAAGTTTTCCGGGGATATGCTATAATAAGTTTCAGAAAAAGTTCCGGCGAAGGCCCAATTTCCGTGCGAATGGCCTCGCCCCGAATGAAGCATACTGGAGGTTGGAACTGTGGCAAAATCCAAGACCATATATGTGTGCAGCGAGTGCGGCTACGAAACGCCGCGCTGGCTGGGAAGGTGCCCGGACTGCGGCAACTGGAACACGCTGACGGAGCAGGCGCCCCGCGTGGAGTTCTCCGCGCCGGAAAAGAAGCTCAAGCGCGCCCCGGGAAGCGACGCCGAGGCGCTGCGCATCGACCAGATCCCGGACGAAGCAATGGAGCGCCTTCCCAGCGGCATCGGCGAGCTGGACCGGGTGCTGGGCGGCGGCATTGTGGAGGGTTCGCTGGTGCTGGTGGGCGGCGATCCGGGCATCGGCAAGTCCACGCTGCTGACCCAGGTCTGCGCCAACCTTTCCCGGGAGGATATCCCCGTGCTCTACGTCTCCGGCGAGGAATCCGCGCGGCAGATTAAGATGCGCGCCAACCGCCTGGAGGCCAGCTCCTCCGGCTTCTACGTGCTCTCGGAGAACGACCTGAACACCGTAGAGCGGCGCATGGATCAGCTTTCGCCGCGCATCATGGTGGTCGACTCCATTCAGACGATGTACCTGCCGGAGATGGCCTCCGCGCCGGGCAGCGTCTCCCAGGTACGGGAGTGCGCCTCCCGGCTGATGCGGCTGGCGAAGTTGAACAATTGCAGCGTGTTCCTTGTGGGCCACGTCACGAAGGAGGGCGCGATCGCGGGTCCGCGCATCCTGGAGCACATGGTGGATGCGGTGCTGTACTTCGAGGGCGACCGCCAGCACCAGTACCGCCTGCTGCGCGCGGTGAAGAACCGCTTCGGCTCGGTCAACGAGCTGGGCATGTTCGAGATGACCAGCGAGGGCATGCGGGAGGTGCTCAACGCCAGCGAGGCGCTCCTGTCCGAGCGCGCCCACAATGCCAGCGGCTCTGTCATCATGTGCGCCATCGAGGGCTCGAGGCCGCTGCTGACGGACGTGCAGGCGCTGGTGTCCGCCACCGTGTTCGGAAATCCCCGGCGCATGGCCAGCGGCGTGGATCAGGGCAGGCTTGCGCTGCTGCTGGCGGTGATGGAGAAGCGCGCGGGCATGCGCCTGTACGACAAGGACGTGTACATCAACATCGCCGGCGGCATGTCGCTGACCGAACCTGCGGCGGATCTGGCGCTCTGCGCCGCCGTCGCGTCCTCCTTCCGCAACCGTCCCACCGAGGGCAACTGGGCGGTGATGGGCGAGGTGGGCCTGGCGGGCGAGGTGCGCGCCGTGCCCCAGGCGGAGCGCCGCATCGTGGAGTGCATGCGCATGGGTTTCGATCAGGTGATCCTGCCCAAGGGCAACCTGCGCAACCTGAAGATTCCCGAGGGCATGCGCGTGGTGGGTGTGGAGACGGTCTCCCAGGCCATCGGCGAACTGGGACTGTTTTCAAACTGATGCATGAATTCTGCGCTTCCGGTTCAATCTAAGCGCGAGGTGATGGATATGAACCGAAAGCGCAATTTTTTCCGACGAATGCTGGCGGCGCTGTGCTGTCTGCTTATGCTGTTGAACCTGAGCGCCTGTATGGGTGCGAATCAGGGCGATGAGATCGCTTCCGGCGACGTGCCGGAGATCCCCGAGCGCCTGTCCCGCAATGCGGACGGCATTCCGTTGCTGAAGGTGTACAACACGGCCACGGAGTCCATCGAGGAGATGGATCTGGAGACCTACATCATGGGTGTGGTCGCGGGCGAGATGAAGAATACCTGGCCCGTCGAGGCCCTGAAGGCCCAGGCGATCCTCGCCCGAACCTTCACCATGAAGTTTTTGAGCAGCAAGACCTCCGGCTATGAGGGCGCGGACATCTCCACCGACGTGCAGGAGGCCCAGGCCTACAACGCCGACGCGATCAACGACCGCATTCGCGAGGCGGTGAACGAGACGCGCGGCATCGTGATGACGGCCGACGGCGACTTCACCCAGGCCTGGTTCCACGCGCACTCCGGCGGCAAGACCGAGCTGCCCACCAAGGCACTGGACTACAGCGAGGATCCTGCCTATTTAAAGATCGTGGAGTCCCCGGAGTCCGATCAGGCGCCGGAGGAGGTGCAGAACTGGAGCGCCACCTTCACGCTGGAGCAGGTGCGCAAGGCCTGTCAGGATGCGGGCGCGCAGGTGGAAGCCATCGAGCGCTTTGAGGTTGGTGAGCGCGGCGAGTCCGGCAGGGCCGTGACCTTCCTTGTCAACGAGAATACGGAGGTCTCCGCGCCGACCTTCCGCCTGCAGATCGGCGCGTCCGAGCTCAAGAGCACGCTGATCCACTCCATCGAGATTCACGGCGATGAGATCACCTTCACCGGCAGCGGCTTCGGCCACGGCGTGGGCATGTCCCAGTGGGGCGCGCGCCAGATGGCGGACGAGGGCAGGAACGCCGAGGAAATCGTGACCTACTACTACTCCGGCATCGAGCTTGCGGAGCTCTGGTGAGCAAGCGCACGACCCGCCGCAGATTCTTCGGAATTTGCGGCGTTGTTTTATGTCCGGCGATGTGCTATAATACAGGAATGAATCTGTCAGGGAGGAACCCATGAAGCTGTTCGTGAAATCGATCGCGCTGCTGCTGTGCATGTGCCTGATGGCGTGCGCGCTCTCCGGCTGCAATCCGCACGCTGCCACGGAGGAAGCGTCGCCGGAGACGGAGGCGCTCAGCGTCTACGCCACATTCTATCCGATCTACGCCCTCGCAGCACTGATTGCAGATGGCGTGCCGGAGCTGCAAATCAACTGCCTTGCGCAGCCCATGGACGGCTGCTTTCGCAGCTACAGCCTCTCCGACTGGGATTTGGCGCTACTCGTGCGCTCAGCGGACGCTGTCATCTCCGGCGGGCGCGGTCTGGAGGAGTTTGAATCCACGCTCTACGCGCTGGGCGAGGACGGTCCGGCCATCGTCAGCGTCCTCTACAACATGGAGCTTGCGACGGTGAAGCCCGCCAACGAGACCGGCGAGGAATCCCACTGGACGGACGAGAATCCCCACATCTACATGACCATCGACGGCGCGATCGCGATTGCGGAGCGCATCGCCGCGAACCTGACGGTTCTGGATCCCGAGTACGCCGATCTCTACGCCGAAAACCTGGAGAGGGCAAAAAAACGACTGGAGTCGCTTCGTGAAGAAATGCATTCTCTGACGGGCGATTTGCGGGGCCGGAAGGTGATCGTCATGAACGAGGCGCTGGTCTATGCGGCGCAGGAGTACGGGCTCGACGTTGTGCTCTGCTATGCCCGGGAGAGTGGCGAGGCGCTCTACGACCGGGAGCTGGAGGACTGCATCGAGCTGCTGAATGCCTGCGATGCGCGGGTGATTCTGATGGAAAAGCAGGCCCCGGAGACCTTCCGAAGGGCGCTGGAGGAAGCAGGATTTCGCGTCGCGGCGCTGGACGTGCTCTCCACGCGGCGCGCAAGCGAGGGCGCAGAGGGCTATTTTGAGGCCCAGATGGAAAATGCCCGCGCGCTGGCGGCTGCATTTGAAGAAACGAATCTGGAGGTTGAGGAATGAAGCGGGTGACGATCTATACCGACGGCGCATGCTCCGGCAATCCCGGCCCGGGCGGCTGGGGCGCAATCCTGATCTACAAGGAGCAGAAGCTGGAGATTTCGGGCTACGCGGAGCACACCACCAACAACCGCATGGAGCTGCTGGCGCCCATCGAGGCGCTCTCCCGGCTCAAGGAGCCCTGCGAGGTGGACGTCTACTCCGACAGCTCCTACCTCTGCAACGCATTTTTGCAGAACTGGCTGACCAATTGGGTGCGTCGCGGCTGGATCAAGAGCGATAAGAAGCCCGTGGAGAACCGCGATCTGTGGGAGATGCTGCTCAAATTCACGCAGATGCACCACATCTCCTGGCACAAGGTCAAGGGCCACGCAGACAACCCGCTGAACAACCGCTGCGATGAGCTCGCCACCGGTGAAATCAAGCGCAGGAGATCAAAATAGACCGAAGTCTTTTTAGACTTCGGTCTATTTTGTCACATTTTAAGGTTTGTCCTCAGGCTCAGTGTCAGCAGGCGCGGCGGAAATGGGGGAGTTGGCCTCCGGTTTTGGCCTGGAATCCTCCCGCGCACGAACCTTCTGCGCCGCCATGCGCCGCCGGTCGTCGCTCATAGCGGCGTAGTGACGGCGGGTTGTGTTCACGTCCGAGTGACCCAGCACGTCCGCCACGAGGTAGATGTCGCCGGTCTCATGGTAGAGATTCGTGCCGAAGGTGGAGCGTAGCTTGTGCGGGCTCAGATGCTTTTTCAGCGGCGCAGCCTGGGTCGCGTACTTTTTGACCATGTTCTGCACCGCGCGCACGGAAATTCGCCGGTTTTGCAGCGACAGAAACAGCGCGTCCTCGTCGCCGGGAACGGCGGTCATCTCGCGGCGCAGCTTCAGATAGTCCTTCAGCACCTGCTCGACCTCGTCGGAGAAGTACAGGATCGTCTGGTTGCCGCCCTTGCGCGTGACCAGAAAGCCGTTGATGGAGAAATCCACGTCGTCGATGTTGATGCCCACCAGCTCGCTCACGCGGATCCCCGTGTCCAGAAACAGCGTCAGGATCGCCAGATCCCGCACGCGCGTGTGCTGGTTGTAGGCGCGCTGGCGCTCCGACATGGCCTCGCCGGACTCCACCAGGTCCAGCATGCGCGCAACCTCGTCGATCTCCATGCGAATGATCGGCTTCTCATGGCGCTTGGGCATGTCGATCAGCTGGGCAACGTCCGCGTCAATTAACTCATTTTTAAACATAAATCTGTAAAAACTGCGTAAACTGGCGAGCTTGCGCATCTTGCCAAGTTCCGCATTGGTGATCTCGGAATCGTTCTTAACGTACAGACTCAGATACTCCATGTACAGGCGCAGATCGCGGGCGGTGATGCCGTTGAGCTGCTGCGTCGTGATCAGCTCGGGCTGGGTATCGGCAAAGCGCGGGCATTCGGTCACCAGGTAATGAAAAAAGAGCTTCAGGTCGTTGACGTAGGCGTAGCGCGTGAGCGGCTGGGTGGTCGGTTCAATGGCGAGGATGAAATCGGCGCAGACCTCCGGCAGCTCGCGCAACACGCTGCGCGTTAGATATTGCAAATCCTTGGCGCGCTCCTGGGCGTATGTGGACATGAAAAACCTCCTGATTGATTCGCACGGAATAGAGGGCATTAAACTCAGGGCGAGGCGGCGAAGAGAGCTCCAGACCCCAAAACAGCACATATCTATTCGCAAAAGCTGTCTTTTACGCATAGATAAACCCTGCGAATAATCGCCGGGCGCGCCCTCCCCCTTGCGCTGAACCCGGCGCGAGATATATACTGCGTAAACGCATCCTGAGGAAAAGCTTGCCACAGACGGGTCATCAATCGCCCTCAGGATCCCCTTCGGACTCCAGAATCTCGTCAATTTCGATCGCGCTGTAATCCGCGCCGGTGTTGACGCACTTCATGCAGTTATCGCAGATCTTATCGGGATCGAGATCGCAACGCTGGCACTCGCCGCAGTTGTCACAGATCTTTCCGTCAACCAGCTGGCACATCTTTTCCATCGGCGTTCCCTCCCCCTTCAAAACAGTACTATTATACGCCATTCTTCCCCAAAATGCAACACAAAAATGAACCCGACAGAATTTCTGCCGGGTTCATGTGAAAGCTTGGGATTAGAGCTTCGGGCCAGCCTCGACCAGGGCCTTGCCATGCTCGTTGCCGGTGTACTTCACGAAGTTCTTGATGAAGCGGGACGCCAGATCCTTCGCCTTGGTCTCCCACTCGGAGGCGTCGGCGTAGGTGTCACGGGGATCCAGAATGCCGGTATCCACGCCCGGCAGCTCGGTGGGAACGGCCAGGTTGAAGTACGGGATGGTCTTGGTCTCGGCCTTCAGGATGGAGCCGTCCAGGATCGCGTCGATGATGCCGCGGGTATCCTTGATGGAGATGCGCTTGCCGGTGCCGTTCCAGCCGGTGTTGACCAGGTAGGCCTTGGCGCCGTTGGCTTCCATCTTCTTGACCAGCTCTTCGCCGTACTTGGTGGGATGCAGCTCCAGGAAGGCCTGGCCGAAGCAGGCGGAGAAGGTGGGAGTGGGCTCGGTGATGCCGCGCTCGGTGCCGGCCAGCTTGGCGGTGAAGCCGGACAGGAAGTAGTACTGGGCCTGCTCCGGGGTCAGGACGGAGACGGGAGGCAGCACGCCGAAGGCGTCGGCGGACAGGAAGATGACGTTCTTGGCGGCGGGAGCGGAAGAAACGGGCCGCACGATGTTCTGGATGTGGTTGATGGGATAGGACACGCGGGTGTTCTCGGTGACGGACTTGTCGGCGAAGTCGATCTTGCCGTTCTCGTCCACGGTGACGTTCTCCAGCAGGGCGTTGCGCTTGATGGCGTTGTAGATGTCGGGCTCGGACTCCTTGTCCAGGTTGATGACCTTGGCATAGCAGCCGCCCTCGAAGTTGAACACGCCGTTGTCGTCCCAGCCGTGCTCGTCGTCGCCGATCAGCAGGCGCTTGGGATCGGTGGACAGGGTGGTCTTGCCGGTGCCGGACAGGCCGAAGAACAGGGCGGTGTTCTCGCCGTTCATGTCGGTGTTGGCGGAGCAGTGCATGGAGGCAATGCCCTTGAGCGGCAGGTAGTAGTTCATCATGGAGAACATGCCCTTCTTCATCTCGCCGCCGTACCAGGTGTTCAGGATGACCTGCTCACGGGAGGTGATGTTGAAGATGGCAGCGGTCTCGGAGTTCAGGCCCAGCTCCTTGTACTTCTCGCACTTTGCCTTGGCGGCGTTGTAGGAGATGAAGTCAGGCTCGAAGTTGGCCAGTTCTTCCTCGGTGGGAGCGATGAACATGTTCTTGACGAAGTGGGCCTGCCATGCAACCTCCATGATGAAGCGGATGGCCATGCGGGTGTCCTTGTTGGTGCCGCAGAAGCAGTCAACCACGTACAGCTTCTTGTTGGACAGCTGCTTGATGGCCTGCTCCTTGCAGTATGCCCATGCTTCCTGGGAGGCGGGCTTGTTGTCGTTCTTGAACTCGTCGGAGGTCCACCAGACGGTGTCCTTGGAGTTCTCGTCCATGACGATGAACTTGTCCTTCGGGGAGCGGC
>JBJEJN010000060.1:0-15993 GCA_051878085.1 Aristaeellaceae bacterium
AACCCCTGACCTTTTGAATGCCATTCAAACGCGCTACCAACTGCGCTAATGCCCCTCAATGCTCGTTCGCATCGAACAATGGGTATTATAGCACACACCGTCCCGTTTGTAAAGAGGTCAGATCAATTTTTTCAGTTCTTCTTCCCTGTGGCATCCACTTGCTTTTTTCAAATTCCCGCAAATAATCCGCCATTTTTCCGCCTTCTGAGCCGTTTGGAAACTGGTTTATCCGGCAGAGCCTCACGCGCCGCAAAAACATTTTCTGATTTTTGTCTGATTTGGCTTTTTGATACCGAGATTTCCGGTGTATTACCAGATATTATCATTCGGGCGCATATCATAAATACAATACTTTGTATCATGCTGGTAAATATGTAGTTTTCCGACTGCATGTTCGCTCGCGTGCTGCAAAGCGAAAAAAATGAGGGGGACTCATCAAATGAAGAAGCTGCTTTGCATGCTGCTGGCCGCACTGATGGTTCTGACCATGGCTTCCTTCGCAATGGCCGAAGAAGCTGCCAGCTACAAGATCGCCATCCTGACCGGCACCACCTCCCAGGGTGAAGAAGAAGTGACCGCCGCCACCAAGCTGGTGGAAACCTACGGCGCGGACAAGGTTCTGCACGACACCTATCCGGACAACTTCTCCTCTGAGGTCGAGACCACCATTTCCAAGCTGATCGCCTTCGCAAGCGATCCCGACGTCAAGGCCATCATCTTCGTTCAGGGCGTTCAGGGCGCAGTTTCCGCCTTCACCCAGATCAAGGATAGCCTGGGCCGCGATGACATCCTGCTGATCGCCGGCGTTCCCGCCGAGGATCCGGCGGACATCTCCGCTGCTGCGGACATCGTCCTGGCCGTTGACGAGATCGGCTGCGGCTACCAGGTCGCTGACAAGGCTGCCGAGTGGGGCTGCGACGTGATCGTGCACTACTCCTTCGCCCGTCACCTGTCCTACGAGACCATCGTTGCCAAGCGCGACGCGATGAAGATGACCGCTGAAGGCTATGGCATCGAGTTCGTCGAGCGTGACTGCCCCGACCCGACCGGCGACGCTGGCATGTCCGGTGCCCAGGCTGCGGTGCTCGAGGACGTCCCGAAGGTCATGCAGGAGTATGCCGGCAAGAAGGTTTGCTTCTACTGCACCAACTGCGGCATCCAGGTTGCCCTGCAGCAGGCCGTTCTGGCTGCTGGCGACGACGCATACTATGCGCTGCCCTGCTGCCCGTCCCCGTTCCACGGCTATCAGGAGGCCTTCGGCCTTGACGCCACCTACGGCGACATCGAGGGTGCCATCACCAACCTGGCCAACTTCCTGAACGAGTCCGGCGCCGCCGGCCGCTTCTCCACCTGGGCGATCCCGGTCAACATGTCCATGATCAACGCCTCCTACGAGTATGCCTGCGCATACGCCGAGGGCAAGATCGAGAAGGTTGACGAGGCCTACCTGACCCAGTGCTTCTCCGAGGCCGCTGGAAGCGAAGCCGTTCTGGGCAAGTACACCAACGCCACCGGCGAAGAGCTGTCCAACTACTACCTGATCCAGTTCAGCCCCATCGACTTCAACGACTACGTCGGCTAAACAAAACCGAACGATCGCCCGAATCCACCCGCTCTGCGTGTGCGCCTGGGTTCGGGCGATTCTTGATGTTTTTCCACAGGCCGGAATCGGACGGCAGTACACGCACTTTTTCTTCCTTTCCGCCGGCGGCAGGCCGGAAATTGAAACCGTTGCTTCATTATAATAACCACTGAATTTGCATTCGCGCGGCGCTCTCGGGCCCGCTTGAATAGATCACAGTTAGATACGTTGCAGCATGGTGACGGGGCCGGATTCGGGATCCGTCATTTGACTGCAAGGTAAAAAATGTTGGGAGGGCTGGCTTCTTGGCTGGGGAATACATTCTCGAAATGAATGATATCACCAAGGAATACGGTTCAAACGCCGTTCTGAAGAACGTGACGCTGAAGATCCGTCCTGGTGAGATCCACGCGCTGCTCGGCGAGAACGGCGCAGGCAAGTCCACGCTGATGAACGTGCTGTTCGGCATGCCGGTGATTCACTCCACCGGCGGCTTCAAGGGCGAGGTCATCGTGGACGGCGAAAAGACAAAGATCATGTCGCCCATGGACGCAATGACCAAGGGCATCGGCATGGTACATCAGGAATTCATGCTGATTCCTGGCTTCACGATCACCGAAAACATCAAGCTCAACCGCGAAATCTCCAAGCCCTGGGCGGTCAGCCGCGTGCTGGGCAAGGAGCTGGAGATTCTGGACATGCCCGCCATGGCCGCAGACGCGCGCAAGGCGCTGGACAGCGTGGGCATCGGCATCGACGAGTACGCGCTGGTCGGCGGTCTGCCGGTGGGCTACATGCAGTTCGTCGAGATCGCCCGCGAGATCGACAAGTCCGGCATGAAGCTGCTGGTGTTCGACGAGCCCACCGCCGTGCTCACCGAGAGCGAGGCGCAGCAGCTGATCAAGGTGATGAAGGACATCGCTGCCAAGGGCATCGCCATCATCTTCATCACCCACCGTCTGGACGAGGTCATGAACGCCTGCGACAACATCACCATCCTGCGCGACGGCCAGCTGGTTGCCACCCGCAAAAAGACGGAGACCAGCGTGGAGGAGCTCGCAGCGCTGATGATCGGTCGCGGCGAGGACAGCATGATTCAGATTCAGGGCAAGGTCAAGCACGAGAGCGACGCCATCGCCCTGAAGGTGCGCGATCTGTGGGTCGACATGCCTGGCGAGGCCGTCAAGGGCATCGATCTGGACGTGCGCGAGGGCGAGATCATCGGCATCGGTGGTCTGGCCGGACAGGGCAAGATCGGTCTGCCCAACGGCGTGATGGGCCTCTACCCCGCCGAAGGCGAGGTGGAGCTCTTCGGTCAGAAGCTCCCGCTGAACAACCCCAAGGCCGCGCTGAACGCGGGCCTGGCGATGGTTTCCGAGGACCGTCGCGGCGTGGGCCTGCTGCTGGATCAGTCCATCGAGGACAACATCGCCTTCAACGCCATGCAGGTGCACAACGACTTCCTGGGTGGTTTCCTGAAGCTCAAGAGCGCGCGCAGCATCCGCTCTTATGCCAACGAAATGATCAAGGAGCTGGACATCCGCTGCACCTCAGCTGCGCAGCCCACCGGTCAGCTCTCCGGCGGCAACCAGCAGAAGGTGTGCATCGCCCGCGCGCTAGCGCTCAAGCCCAAGTTCCTCTTCGTCTCCGAGCCCACCCGCGGCATCGATATCGGCGCCAAGCAGCTGGTGCTGGAGACTCTGGTTCGCCTGAACCGCGAGCAGAAGCTGACCATCGTCATCGTCTCCTCCGAGCTTCAGGAGCTGCGCTCAATCTGCGACCGCATCGCCATCGTGTCCGAGGGCAGGATCAACTGCATCCTCCGGCCCGACAGCTCTGACGCGAGCTTCGGCCTGGCGATGTCCGGCGCGAAAGTGAATGGAGGCGATCTGGCATGACGCAAGTAGCAAAGAAGAAAACCAGTATGACCAAGCGCATCGTATCGATCGTGCTGTTCGTTCTGAGCGCCGTGCTGATCATCACCTCCATCGCCGGCTTTGTCATCCGCGGCATGGATTCCACCGCCGCAAAGCTCAACGAAATGCGCACCAGCGCCGTGGTCCACGTGGCCTCCGGCGGTCTGGTGGACGGCATCGCCGCCGAGGCGAACGCCGCCAAGCTCAAGGAACTGCGCGCCCTGCCGAACTTCCGCTCCATGGGCATGGACGAGGTCAAGGCGCTCTGCGCCGAGGCCGAGGCTGCCGCGCGCGCCGAGGCCGAGGCCCTCTACAGCGACGTCAGCGGCGTGGACACCGACGCGCTGGTCGGCAAGATCGACGCGCTGGAGAGTGCGCTGACCGAGTACAACGAGCTGAGCGCCGCTCAGAAGGCCGCCTATGCGGAGCTCTACACCAGCGTGTACGAGTCCGTGGCCGACTGGACCGACTTTGTCGGCGAAAGCGACGACGAAGCCCTGTTCGCCGCCCTGACCGAGCTGGTTCCCGGCCTGGGCGAGGCGGAGAACGCAATCTACAAGGACTCCTTCGTCAAGCTGGCGCGCGACCTCGCCGCCGTGGAGCTGGAGAAGGAGAACGCCGAGCTCTACGAGCAGCTCTTCAGCGCCGTGACCGCTGCGGTCGCGGACTGGAGCAGCCTGTCTGAGATTACCGACGATGAGGCGCTGTGGGCGAGGCTCATCGAGCTGACACCCGAGCTAGACGGACAGGATTCTGTTCGCGAGCAGCTGCTGACCGACGTCAAGGCGCAGATCGCCGCCGCTGCCAGCGGAGAGGTGACCACCGAGGCGGAGGCCGAGACCGAGGAGGCCGTCGAGGAGACCGCCACCGAGACCGTGGTGGACTACGGCTACTTCGTGGAGTCCGAGACGGTCGCCGCCAGCGGCGCAGTTGCCGACGCGGCCTTTGACGATCTGTGGGCCGAGCTGGTCAAGGTGATTCCGGATCTGGACGGTCTGGACAAGAAGACCAAGAATTCCATTCAGGAGACGATGATGACGGTCGTCAGCTCCGGCAGCCTGGACTTCTCCACCCGCTACGACATCTACGTCGCACAGAAGGCGGATTCCGTACTCTCCGGCGGCACCGCATTCCAGATCAAGCTGGCCGCCAACGCGGGCATGTACCTGATCGCGGGCATCGCGCTGCTGCTGCTGACGCTGGTGTACACCTTCTGGAAGCCGCTCACCCGCAAGCTGGGCGTGCCGAGAACCATCATCACCCTGTTCTTCATCTACCTGTGCCTGGCCGCCGAGATCTACAACATCAGCGTTTCCCTGATGCTGGGCAACGTGCTGGTGCGCGTGGGCATGTACGGCATCCTGGCGCTGGCCATGCTGCCGGGCATTCAGTGCGGCATCGGCCTGAACATGGGCATGACCCTGGGCTGCATCGCCGGCCTGCTCTCCACCGTCATCTCCCTGCAGTACGACATGACCGGCGCGGGCGCGCTGATCTTCTCCTGCGTGCTGGGCGCGCTGATCGCGATTCCGCTGGGCTGGGCCTACTCCCTGCTGCTGAACCGCACCAAGGGCGATGAGATGACCATCTCCACCTACGTCGGCTTCTCCTTCGTGTCGCTGATGTGCATCGGCTGGATGCTGCTGCCCTTCACCAACACCAAGATCATCTGGCTGCTGCGCGGACGCGGACTGCGCGTCACCCACAGCCTGCTGGGCAGCTTCGCCCATCTGTTGGACAACTTCCTCGCCTTCAAGATCTTCGGCGTGGAGGTTCCCACGGGACTTCTGCTGTTCTTCCTGCTGTGCTGCTTCCTGATGTGGCTGTTCTCCCGCTCCAAGGCAGGCATCGCCATGTCGGCGGCCGGCTCCAACCCGCGCTTTGCGGAGGCCAGCGGCATCAACGTGGATCGCATGCGCACCCTGGGCACCATCCTCTCCACGATGATCGCGGCGGTCGGCATCGTCGTCTACTCCCAGGCCTTCGGCTATGCACAGCTCTACACGGCGCCCCGCCAGCTGGGCTTCATCGCCGCTTCCGCCATCCTGATCGGCGGCGCGACGGTCTCCAAGGCCAAGGTCAGCCACGTCATCATCGGCGTGTTCCTGTTTGAAGGCGTGCTGGCGCTGGGTCAGCAGATCGCCAACGCTGCCGTTGCGGGCGGCGGCCTGTCCGAGGTCATGCGCATCATGATCTCCAACGGCATTATCCTGTATGCGTTGACGCAGTCTGGAGGTGCTTCTCGTGACTAATCGAAACATCGGCAAGACCGTTACCGACAACCTCAAGAAATACGCGGTCACTTACCTGTTCATCGCCATCAGCGTGCTGTTCGTCATCGTATCCGGCCTGGATATGAACTACGTGTGCAGCCAGCTGCTGCTGCGCCTGAACCGCAACGCCTTCATCGTGCTGGCGCTGATCATCCCGATCATCGCCGGCATGGGCATCAACTTCGCCATCACCATCGGCGCGATGGCGGCACAGATCGGCCTGCTGCTGACGATCAACTGGGAGATCACGGGCTTCACCGGCATCCTGGTGGCCGCGGCCATCACCCTGCCCCTGGCGCTGTTCTTCGGCTTCCTGATCGGCAAGCTGCTGAACAAGATGAAGGGTCAGGAGACCATCGGCTCCCTGATCCTGGGCTACTTCGCCAACGGCGCATACCAGCTGCTGTTCCTGTTCATCTTCGGCTCGATCATTCCGCTGAACAGCAACGTGACCATCGTCGGCTCCTCCGGCGTGCAGAACACCCTGAACCTGACCGGTTCCACGGGCCTGTACATGGCGGTGGACGGCATCCTGCAGGTTCCCTTCATGATCGCGCTGTACGTCGTCTGCGCGGCGATCATCCTGTGGAGCGTCGTGAAGTACCTGCGCAAGAAGACCAGCGTCCACAAAATGGCCACCTCCATTGCCATCGCAGCCGTGATCGCCATCGTCTTCTCCATCCCTGCCATCTCCAACATTTTCAACGGCGCGAACGGCGGCCGCAGGATCACCGTTCCCGTGGTCACCTGGATCTTCGTGCTGCTGCTGTGCGCGTTCAACACCTTCATCATGAAGACCCGCCTGGGCCAGAAGTTCCGCGCGGTGGGCCAGAACCGCACCGTCGCCAACTCCTCCGGCATCAACGTCGACCGCACCCGCGTGATCGCCATCATGATCTCCACGGTGCTGGCCGGCTGGGGCCAGATCCTGTTCATGCAGAGCGACGGCATCGGCACCTTCCAGACCTACGCCGCCCACGAGCAGGTGGGTCTGTACGCCGGTGCAGCCATCCTGGTCGGCGGCGCATCCATCGACCGCGCCACCAACCTGCAGGCGCTGATCGGTACCTTCCTGTTCCACTCGCTGTTCATCACCGCCCAGAGCGCCGCTTCCAACATGTTCGGCGACGCTGCGGTCGGCGAGTACTTCCGCGCCTTCCTCAGCTACGGCGTCATCGCTGTGGCGCTGGTGCTCTATGCATGGCGCGGCGCCCAGCAGCGCAAGGCCGACAGCCTGCGCCTGGAGTCCGACAGCAAGGCCAAGGCTGCCAAGGCAAAATAAGTTTCCCACACGGGGTTCCGCAGTTTGCGGAGCCCCTTTTCTATTGAAAAAGGCTGGTCGTTGCGCTATAATATCAGAAACCAAACAAATTCACACACGAGGTAAAGATTCCATGTTCACCACCGACGCACACTGCGACACGCTCTACGAAATGACCCTGAAGGGCAGGAAATTTGCGGACTGCCAGATCACGCCCCAGCGCCTGCGCGCGGGCAATATCTCCCTGCAGACCTTCGCCATGTTCACCAGCTACCGCACCGGTCACCCCTATGAGGACGGCCTTGCGATGAAGGCGACCTTCAAGCGCCTCCCCCTCCCCCAGCTCTGCGGCCAGCTCCCCGAGGAGATGCCTGTGGAGCCCACGGCCATCCTGGCCTGCGAGGGCGGCGAGATGCTCAAGGGCGACCTGAATGTGCTGGCGGAGTTCGACGACGACGTTCGCCTGCGGCTGCTCACCCTCACCTGGAACTTTGAAAACGAGATCGGCACCTCCGCAAAGGTGAACGCCACCGACGGCCTGAAGCCCTTCGGCATCGAGCTGCTTGCCGAGATGGATCACCGGGGCATCTGCGCCGACGTGTCCCACCTGAACGAGGCAGGATTCTGGGACGTGATCAAGTATGCCAAGCTGCCGCCGGTGGCCTCCCACTCCAACTGCCGCTGGCTGTGCGACGTGCCACGGAACCTGTGGAAGGATCAGGTGAAGGCCATCATCGAGCGCGGCGGCTTCATCGGCGTGAACTTCTACTCCGACTTCCTAGCCACCAACAGGAAGGCCACGCTGGAGGACGTGCTGCGCAACATCGACGAGATCTGTGCGCTGGGCGGCGAGGACGTGGTGGGCTTCGGCTCCGACTTCGACGGCATCGACGTCTGGCCGGAGGGGCTGGATCACTCCGGCAAGCTGCCGGAGCTGCTGGAGCTGCTGCGGGAGCGCGGCTACACCCGGGAACAGCTGGAGAAGATCGCCGGGCGCAACTACTGGCGGGTGCTCAAGACCGCCGAGCGCATGTCCGGCCGCTACGAATGATATGAAGAAAACCATCGGCATCCTCGCCCACGTGGACGCGGGCAAGACCAGCTTCTCGGAGCAGATCCTCTATCGCGGCGGCGCGATCCGCAGCCTGGGGCGCGTGGATCATCACAACGCCTTTCTGGATCTGCACCCCGTGGAGCGCGAACGCGGCATCACCGTGTTCTCCGACCAGGCGGTGATGGATCTGGGCGTGAACCGCTACTACTGGCTGGACACCCCGGGACACATGGATTTCTCCTCGGAGATGGAGCGCGTGCTGCCGGTGTTGGACTTCGCCGTGCTGATCGTCAGCTGCATCGAGGGCGTGGAGAGCCACACGGAGACCATCTGGCGACTGCTGGAGAGCTACAATGTGCCCACGCTGATCTTCGTGAACAAGTGCGACCGGATCGACGCGGACTTCGACGCATGCCTCAACTCCATGCGCCGCCTGCTGTCCCCGGAGATCGCGGATTTCCGGGGCTTTGACGGCACGCAGATGGATGAAACCGCCATCGAGGCCGTCGCCGAACGCGACGAGGCGCTGCTGGACCGGCTCGTCGAGGGAGATTATGACTTCGAGTCCTGGCGCGCGGGGCTGGCGAAGGCGCTTGCGGAGCGCCGCCTCTTCCCCGCCTTCGCGGGCGCGGCCCTCACCGGCGAGGGAATCGACCGCTTCCTGCACGCCATGGACGCGATCACCGACACCGATTACGATGCGTATGCCGCCGAACCCTTCTCCGCGCGGGTCTACAAGCTTCGCCACGACGATTCCGGCGCGCGCATGGTCTACCTGAAGCTGCTCTCCGGCAGCCTCGCGCCCCGGCAGGAGATCGCCACGCCCGCGGGGCCCTGCAAGGTCGGCGAGCTGCGGCTGCGCCACGGCGGACGCAGTCTGCCCGTCGCCGAGGCCCGTGCGGGCGACCTGATCTGCCTCGCGGGACTTGCGGGCGTGTCCCCCGGGGACGGACTGGGTGCGCTCAGCGGAACCCACGCCGCGCTGCGCACCGAGCCGCTGCTGCAAATCTCGGTGGATGCGGGGCCGCAGGTTCCCCGCACGAAGCTCCTGCAAGCGCTGCGCATGCTCGAAGAGGAGGACCCGGAGCTGCGGGTGGAGTGCAGCGACGGCGGCGACGTGCGCCTGCGGGTGATGGGCGGCATCCAGACGGAGATTCTGGGCCGCCTGGCGCTGGACCGCTTCGGCATGCAGCTGAACTTCGGCCCACCGCGCATCCTGTACATGGAGACCATCGCCACACCCGCCGTCGGTATCGGTCACTACGAGCCGCTGAAGCACTACGCCGAGGTCTGGCTGCGGCTGTCGCCCGGGCCGAGGGGCAGCGGCGTGACCTTTGCATCCAAGTGCCACGTGGACGCGCTTGCGCTGAACTGGCAGCGGCTGATCGAGACCCACGTGTTCGAGCGCACCCATCCGGGCGTGCTCACCGGCGCGCCGCTGACGGACGTGCACATCGATCTGATCGCGGGCCGCGCCCATCTGAAGCACACCGAGGGCGGCGACTTCCGCCAGGCCACCTACCGCGCCATCCGCAACGGCCTGATGCAGGCCCAGTCCCTGCTGCTGGAGCCGATCGTGCGCTTCTCGCTGCGCATGCCGTCGGCGTGTTACGGAAAGGTGACCGGAGATCTCATTCGCATGCACGCCCAGACGGGGGAGAGCCGGATGCTGGACGACTGGATGTGCGTGGAGGGCGAGTGCCCCTTCCGGGAGTTCTACGCCTATCCCGAAGCCTTCCGCGCAGCCACCCACGGCCGGGGTAGCTTGAACTACGCCCTCGCGCGCTATGCCCCGGTGGAAAAGCCCGAGGACATCATCCGGGAGGCCCGCTACAATCCGCTGGAGGCGGACAGCCCGGATTCGGTATTCTGCTCCCACGGCGCGGGCTACAGCGTTCCCTGGAACGAGGTGCGCGCCCACGCCCACTGTCAGGTGGAACTGTAAGGAGGACAATATGAAGAACCCCAACCGCGCGTCGGAGCGCCGCATTGCGCGCCTGATCGCCTTCGGCGTGATCCTCTACGCCGTCGTGATGAACCTCAACCGCGTGAGCTCCGCGCTCAGCTGGGTGCTGGGCGTGTTCTCATCCATACTCATCGGCCTGGTGGCCGCGCTGATCCTGGACGTGCCGATGCACGGCTTCGAGCGCCTGTTCGCTCGCATGGATCGCAGGGGCCGCACCTCCGAGAAGCTGCGCAGGACCCTTTCCCTGGTTCTCGCCGTGGTCGCCGTGCCGCTGGTGCTGTTCGTGCTGCTGCGCTTTATCGTGCCCCAGTTCATCAACGCCGTGACCAACGTCATCGTCATCGTGCAGACCAACGAGGACAAGATCGTGGAGTTCTTCGGCCGGGTGGGGCTGGAGCCCGAGTTCATCACCGGAAAGATCACGGAAATCGGCGACTGGATCCGCAACAACCTGAGCACCATCTTCGGCACGGCCTTTACCACCGTCACCAGCATGGTCAGCTCCATCTCCGATGTGGTGCTGGCGATCATCCTGGCCATCTACATCCTCGCGGACAAGGTCAACATCCGCCGCCAGGCCAGGAACACCGTGCTGGCCTTTCTGCCGGAGCGCGCCTCGGCGTATCTGCTTCGCTGCATTCAGATGTTCGTCACCACCTTCCGCACCTTCCTGTCGCTGCAGTGCCTGGAGGCGATGATTCTGGGCGTGCTGATTCTGGTGAGCATGCTCATCTTCCGCGTGCCCTACGCAGTCACCATCGCCTGCATGACCGCGCTGCTGGCGCTGATCCCCTACGTGGGCGCGTACCTCTCGCTGGCCATCGGCTGCGTGCTGATCGTCACCATCTCGCCCATGAAGGCGCTGATCTTCGTCATCATCTTCCTGGTGGCCCAGCAGGTGGAGGGCAACCTGATCTATCCCCGCGTGGTGGGCAAGTCGGTGGGCCTGCCGGCCTACGTTACCCTGTCCGCCGTGATGGTGGGCGGCGCTCTGGCGGGCATTCCCGGCATGTTCTTCGTCATTCCCGTGGCCTCGGTGGCCTACGAGCTGCTGCGGGAGGCCGTGCAGCGCCGCAACGCCGTGCGCAAGGCGGAGCGCGCCATGCAGGAGCAGCAGCCGTGAGCGCGGAATACGAGGCCGTGGAGGGCGTGCCCTCCGGGCTGATCGCCTGCACGCTGGGCGGCGCGGAGATGCACATCCTGCGCATCTCGCCCCGCAGTCTGGAGCTGCGCACCGATGGGGTGCTTCCCGCCGGTGCGCCCCTTGTGCTGTCCTTCTACCACCCCGAGCGGGGCCTGTACACCCGCCTGGAGGTCGAATATGCCCTGTCCGGGCCGCTGCGCCGTGAAAGCTTCGGTGCGTCGGTCCGGCTTTGCATTTCTGACCCGCAATATGCCGCCGCTGTGCGCCGATCTCTTGCCGACCTCGCAGATTACGTGCGCTGGCGCTGCGAGGGCGGAATGGAGCGCTGCACGCAGGAACTGACGGACTGCCCCGATCTGACCGACGATAACTGCTGCGCAAGCCTTGCGGAGCAGTACGACGAATGGTTCGGCGACGGCGCGCCCATCGTACCCGACCCGCAGGGGCGCGAGCCGGCCCTGACCCTCGGCGATCCCGATCAGTGGGATGCCTTCCTGCACCGGGGCGATGCGTCTCTGTGGACGGTCCATGCCGACAGCCGGGGTGTTCCGCGCAGCCTGTTCCCCCGAGAGGAACCACGGCGACTGTACATCGGCAGCGCAAGCTGTTCCGAGCTGTTCCCGGAGCTGGCGTGCCTGTCGGAGCTGCTTGACAAGGCAGCAAGAGATGGCCTCGCCGTCACGCTGCTGCTTCCGCCGCTGCGGACGGGTTCTGTCCATCGGATGGACGCGCTCATGGAGCTGCTTGCCTCCCGAAATCAGCGTATTGAACTTGCGGTGAACGACTGGGGCATGCTGGAGCGCGCCGCGAAGCGCCCGGACTGCGCAGAATTGGTACTTGGGCCGCTGCTCAACAAGCTGCGTCAGGATCCGCGCATGGTCTGGAAGCCCGGCTATGAAGCGCACAGCAACCTCTTTGCAGAAAACAGCCTGAACGACCCCGCGTTTCGCGACTTTCTGGGAGAACTTGGCGTATATCGCTTCGAGTACGAGGCCTGCGGGCGAGAGATTCGCATCCCGGAGGGCAGGCACAGCCTGCACCTGCCCTTCTGCCACACCAATGTCTCCGCCTGGTGCACGCTCAAGGCCCGCTGCGAGACGGGCAAGCGCGGCGCACAGGGCCCGGTGGAGGATTGTCCGGGCTTTTGCAGGGAGAACGCCTTTCTGTACCCGAGGCCATTGAGACTGTTCGGGCGTGGAAACGCCCTGTTGATGCTGAATCGTAGCGTGGAGGTACTGCCGCCGCAGATCGACCGTCTGGTATACAATCTCTGAGGGAGGTGCCCGATGCATGATATGAAGATCACCGCCGGGCTGGGCGCGCTGGAGAACCTGCCGCGACTGGCCGCTGCGGGCGCGGACGAGGTCTTTTGCGGCTACGTGCCCATATCCTGGCTGGAGAAGTACGGCAATTTCACGCCCCTGAACCGCCGCGAGGTGCTGCTGCAGGGCCTTCAGATCGACTCGTTGTCCGATCTCAAGCTGCTCAGGCGCATGGCGGATGACAGCGGTGTGGAGGTTGCGCTCACCTTCAACGCCCTCTATTACCTGCCTGAGCAGCTTCCCCTGCTCTGTAATCTGTTCGGAGAATTGAAGCAGATCGGGCTTGACCGCTGGATCCTGGCCGATCCGGCGCTTATGCTGCATCTGAAGCAGAACAGGATCGGCGGGCACATCCATCTCAGCGGCGAGGCGGGCTGCTTCAGTCCCGACGCGCTGACCTTCTTCAGCAGGCTGGGCGTCGAGCGCTGCATCTTTCCGCGCAAGATGACCCCGGAGGAGATGGCCGCCTGCATCGCCACCGCGCCGGGGCTGGAGTGCGAGGCCTTTGCGCTCAACGAAAACTGCCACTTCTCCGGCGCGCACTGCCTGAGCCTGCACTGCGACGAGCTGGAGGCGCTGTGCCGCGTGCCCTACCGCGCCGTCGGGCCGGACTACACCGCGCCGGGCGAACCCGCATCCCCAGCGGAGGACGGCTTCGGAGCCAGCGGCTGCAGCCTGTGCGCGCTTCCACGGCTGCGCCGCGCGGGCGTGACCCATCTGAAGGTGGTGGGGCGGGGGAGCCACATCGACTGGATCGAGCGCGACGTGCGCATGCTGCGTCGGGCGCTGGACATGGACGGTACAGCGCCGGAGGAGCTTCGCCGGGAGCTGCTGGGAAACCGATGCAGCGGCGCGTGCTACTACCCCGCTCCGGGGCGCTGAACCTGCCGCATATTTCAAAATCAGGAAGTTTCTGCTTTTTTTCTGTGCAACGCAGGAATTCCATATATCCCCGTAGAAAGAAAAAGAGATGTGAGCAGATTCGCAGGGGTGAGCAGCATGATGCGTCGAATGGAGACGGCGGTCGCCGCCTCGGCCACGCCGGTGGCGCAGCGGCAGTTGATCCATGCGCTCTCCTGCGCCGGCATCGAGCTGCTCGCCTTCGCCAGAGACGGCCAGACCGCCTGGAGCCTGCTGGAGGCGCACAGGCCGGATCTGCTGGCCGTTGATCTGGAGCTTCCGGCGCTGGACGGTGCGCAGCTTGCGCGGCGCGCGCTTTGCAGCCATGCGCTCCCGGTGCGGCCCGCGGTGCTGCTGATGCACTACCCCGAGTTCGCGGTGCCGGACGCTTTTCTGCTGGAACAGGCGGGCGCGGTGCTGCTGGAGAAGCCCGTGCAAGCGGAGCGCTTCGCCGCCGCCATCGACCGGCTGCGCAGCGACGGACTGCGCTTCCGCCCAGAGGAGTGCGACCGGGTCGACCAGTTGCTCAATGAGCTTGGCGTGCCGCAGCATTTAGGCCGCGACTGCCTTCGAGCTGCGATCCTGCTCTGTGCGGCAGACGTTCGCGCCATACACAGCCTCTCTGCGCGGGTCTATCCCGCCGCAGGGGAGAGCTGCGGCTGCACAGCGCAACAGGCGGAGCGCGCCATGCGTCACGCCATCAGCCTCGCATGGCGAAGCGATCAGGTGGACAACCAATACCGTATCTTTGCGGATACAATCGACGCGGGGCGCGGACAGCCCACATGCGGTGAAATGATTTCGCGCCTGGCGGATATACTACGTTTGGAGGGATGAGACGTGAAAAAAATGAAGCGAGTGGTTCTCATCGTGCTCGACGGCGTTGGCGCCGGCTGGCAGCACGACGCCGCGAAGTATGGCGACGAGGGCGCGGATACCCTCGGACATGTCATCGCGCAGGAACACCCGGACATTCCGAACCTGACCGAACTGGGTCTGCTCAAGACCATCGATATGCATCCGCTGGGAGAGGATGAGCCCATCGGCTGCTACGGCACCATGGTCGAAAAGGCTGCCGGAAAGGACACCACCACCGGCCACTGGGAGATCGCGGGCCTGACGTTGTCAAAGCCCTTCCCCACCTATCCCCACGGCTTTCCCAAGGAGGTCATCGAGGCCTTCGAGCAGGAGACCGGTCTTCAGGTGATCGGCAACAAGCCCGCCTCCGGCACCGCCATCATCGAGGAGCTTGGCCCGGAGCATATCACCACCGGCAAGCCCATCGTGTACACCTCCGCCGACAGCGTGTTCCAGATCGCCGCCCACGAGGCCGTGATTCCGCCCATGGAGCTGTGGCACATCTGCCGCATCGCCCGCCGCCTGCTCAAGGGCGAACACAACGTGGGCCGCGTCATCGCGCGCCCGTTCATCGGCAACCCCGGCGCGTTCGTGCGCACCGGCAACCGCCGCGACTTCTCCGTGGATCCCCTCGGCCCCACCATGCTGGACGTGATCAAGAACAACGGCCTGGACGTGCTGGGCGTGGGCAAGATCGAGGACATCTTCAACCACCGGGGCCTGACTCAGTCCAACCACGCCGCCGGAAATCCCGCCTGCACCGACGCGATCATCGAATACATGCAGAAGGACAACTGGAAGGGTCTGCTGTTCGCCAATCTGGTGGACACCGACATGCTCTACGGCCACCGCAACGACGTCAAGGGCTTTGCAAAGGCCCTGGAGGACTTCGACAGGCGTCTGCCGGAGATCCTGAAGCTGCTGGGCGACGACGGCATGCTCATCATCACCGCCGACCACGGCTGCGACCCCGCCTATCCCACCACCGACCACACCCGCGAGAAGGTTCCGGTGCTGGCCTGGGGCCTGGGCCTGGAGGAGGGCGTGAACCTGGGCGAGCGCAAGACCTTCGCGGACGTCTCCGCCACCGTGCTGGAGGCCCTGGGCTGCAAGGAAAAGCTGGACGGCACATCCTTCTACGGCGACATCGCGCTGGAGGAGGACTGATCCCGATGACAGCGACCGATTCTTCTGAATCGGTCGCTGTCTGCATGTGAATGCAGCTCCCATTGTGGACTTTTTGCAGCCGCATCCGATCAAAACCGCCAAAAATGCGCCCCGACTTCGACTGCATTTTACCAAAAATACACTTGAAAAACACTTGTACTTCTCCGGAGATTGGGGTACAATATGTATGTAATCTGGGTAGTTTGGATTGAATCCATTGCCCCATGAATTTAGGAGGTTTTTATCATGGCTGTTAAAGTTGCTATTAATGGTTTCGGCCGCATTGGTCGCCTTGCTTTCCGTCAGATGTTCGGCGCTGAGGGCTACGAAGTTGTCGCCATCAACGACCTGACTTCCCCCAAGATGCTGGCTCACCTGCTGAAGTACGACTCCACCCAGGGCAACTACGCCGCTCAGGGCCACGTCGTTGAGGCTGGCGAGGACTACATCACCGTCGACGGCAAGAAGATCACCATCTACGCCAAGGCCAACGCTGCCGAGCTGCCCTGGGGCGAGCTGGGTGTGGACGTCGTGCTGGAGTGCACCGGCT
>JBJEJN010000061.1:0-15909 GCA_051878085.1 Aristaeellaceae bacterium
AGGGCGTGGAGTTCGACTACTCCACCGTGCACGCCGTGATGACCATCCGCAAGGCAGGCTACGAGGCCATCATCATCAACAACAACCCCGAAACCGTGTCCACCGACTACACCACCGCCGACAAGCTCTACTTCGAGCCGCTGACCACCGAGGACGTGATGAACATCCTGGTCTACGAGGGTGCGGACGACGTGATCGCCTCCCTGGGCGGACAGACCGCCATCAACCTGGCCGAGCCGCTGCACCGCCGGGGCGTGAACATCATCGGCACCGACGTGGACGCCATCGACCGCGCCGAGAACCGCGACGCGTTTGAGAAGATTCTCCAGCAGCTCAACATTCCCCAGTCTGCGGGCCGCGCCGTGACCAACATCGAGGACGGCGTCGCCACCGCTGCGGAGATCGGATATCCGGTGCTGGTGCGCCCGAGCTTCGTGCTGGGAGGACGCGCCATGCAGATCGTCACCAACGAGGAGCAGCTGCGCCACTACCTCAAGACCGCCGTGGAGATCGACGCGGACAAGCCGGTGCTGGTGGATCACTACATTCTGGGCAAGGAGGTCGAGGTGGACGCGATCTGCGACGGCCGCGACGTGTTCGTCCCCGGCATCATGGAGCTGGTCGAGCGCACCGGCGTGCACTCCGGCGACTCCATCAGCGTCTATCCCGCCTTCTCCATCTCGGACAGGGTCAAGGGAACCATCCTGGACTACTCCAAGCGTCTGGGCCTGGGTCTGGGCATCGTGGGCCTGTACAACATCCAGTTCATCGTGGACAAGCAGGACAACGTCTACATCATCGAGGTCAATCCGCGCTCCAGCCGCACCGTGCCCTTCCTCTCCAAGGCCACGGGCTACTCGCTGGCGGACATCGCCACCAACGTGATTCTGGGCAAGAGCCTGAAGGAGCAGGGCATCTTCGACCTCTATCCCACGGAGAAGAAGCGCTGGTACGTCAAGGTTCCGGTGTTCTCCTTCGCGAAGATTCGCGGCCTGGACACCTACCTCAGCCCCGAGATGAAGTCCACCGGCGAGGCCATCGGCTACGACGGCAAGCTCTACCGCGCGCTGTACAAGGCGCTTCAGGCCTCCGGCATGAACCTGCAGAACTACGGAACCGTGCTGGCCACCGTCGCCAACAAGGATCAGGAGGAGGCCTTCCCGCTGATCCAGCGCTTCTACAACCTGGGCTTCAACATCGAGGCCACCGAGGGCACCGCGAAGTACCTGCGCGAGCACGGCATCCGCACCCGCGTGCTGAAGAAGATCAGCGAGGGCAGCGAGGACATCCCCAACGCGCTGCGTCAGGGCCACATCGCCTACGTCATCAACACCCGGAACCCCGGCTCCATGAACCAGGCCCGCGACGGCTTCATGATCCGCCGTCTGAGCGTGGAGAACAACGTGAGCGTGTTCACGGCGCTGGATACCGTGCGGGTGCTGCTGGATGTGCTGGAGGAGACCACCTTCGCCATCTCCACCATCGATCAGGAGTGAAACAATGCGGCAGGACGTATTTGAAATTGTAAGCAATCGAAACCTCGCACCGGGCGTGTACGAGATGGTGCTGCGCGGTTCCTCCACCGAGGACTGCACCCCCGGGCGCTTCGTGCAGCTGAAGCTGGATTCCTTCTACCTGCGCCGCCCGATCTCGGTCTGCGACGCGGAGGATGGAAGGCTGATCCTCGTCTACAAGACCGTGGGCCGGGGCACGGAGGCCATGGCGCAGTACGAGTGCGGCAAGCGCATCGACGTGCTCACGGGTCTCGGAAACGGCTATGATCTGGACAACAGCGGCGACCGCCCGCTGCTCATCGGCGGCGGCGCGGGCGTTCCGCCCATGTACCTGCTCGCGCGCAGGCTCATCGCCCAGGGAAAGAAACCCACGGTGATCCTTGGCTTCAACAGAGCGGAGGAAATCTTCTATGCGGAGCGGTTCCGCGCGCTGGGGATCGAAACCATCATCGCCACCGCCGATGGAAGCGTCGGGGTGAAGGGCTTCGTCACCGACGCGATGGAGGGTCTCGACTATACCTACACCTACGCCTGCGGCCCGGAGCCGATGCTGAAGGCCGTGTACAATCGCGCGGCGACCTCCGGCGAGTACAGCTTTGAGGAGCGCATGGGCTGCGGCTTCGGCGCATGCATGGGCTGCACCTGTGAAACCAAGTATGGCAACAAGCGCATCTGCAAGGACGGCCCGGTGCTGACAAAGGAGGAGATCGTATGGTAAATACCCGCGTGAACCTCTGCGGGATCGAGCTGGACAATCCGGTGATTCCCGCCAGCGGCACCTTCGGCTACGGCAGCGAGTTTGCTGAAGCTTATGACATCAACTGCCTGGGCACCTTCTCCTTCAAGGGAACCACCCGTGAACCTCGCTTCGGCAATCCCACGCCCCGCATCGCGGAGTGCGCGGGCGGCATGCTCAACGCGGTGGGCCTGCAGAACCCCGGCGTGGATCATGTGATCGCCCACGAGCTGCCGGAGATGAGGGAATTCTTCCACAAGCCGGTGATGGCCAACGTTTCCGGCTTCTCCATCGACGAGTACGTGGAGGTCTGCGAAAAGCTCGACGCCTGCGAACAGGTGGGCTGGCTGGAGGTGAACATCTCCTGTCCCAACGTCCACGGCGGCGGCATGAGCTTCGGCACCGACCCCAGGATGGCCGCGGAGGTCACCCGGGCGGTGAAGGAAGTGACCACCAAGCCGGTCATCATGAAGCTCTCGCCCAACGTGACCGACATCACCGCCATCGCCCGAGCCTGCGAGGAGGCCGGTGCGGACGCGCTGAGCCTCATCAACACGCTGATGGGCATGCGCATCGATCTGCGCAGGCGCAGGCCGCTGCTGGCGAACAGGACCGGCGGCATGTCCGGCAGCGCGATCTTCCCGCTGGCGGTGCGCATGGTCTACCAGGTGTACGAGGCGGTCAAAATCCCCATCGTGGGCCTCGGCGGCGTGAGCTGCGCCGAGGACGTGATCGAAATGATGCTGGCCGGTGCGACGGCGGTGCAGGTGGGCGCGGCCAACCTGACCGAGCCCTTCGCCTGCCGGGACATCGTGGAACAGCTCCCGGAAACCATGGAAAAATATCGGATAGAAAAACTTACGGACATTATCGGAGGTGCACACTGATGGGACGCGACGTGATCATTGCCTGCGACTTTGCAAGCCGCGAACAGACCCTGTCCTTCCTGGATCGTTTTACCGAGGAAAAGCCCTTTGTGAAGATCGGCATGGAGCTCTACTACGCAGAGGGCCCGGCCATCGTGCGGGAGATCAAGGCGCGCGGCCACAAGATCTTCCTCGATCTGAAGCTGCATGACATTCCCAACACCGTGAAGAAGGCCATGGCGGTGCTGTCCCGCCTGGACGTGGACATCTGCAACCTGCACTGCGCCGGCACCGTGAACATGATGCGCGCCGCGCTGGAGGGCCTGACCCGCGCGGACGGCACCCGCCCGCTGCTCATCGGCGTGACCCAGCTGACCTCCACCGATCAGGAGAGCATGGAGCGCGACCTGTGGATCGAAAAGCCCATCGACGAGGTCATTCTGCACTATGCTGAGAACGCCAAGGACGCAGGGCTCGACGGCGTGGTGTGCTCCCCGCTGGAGGCCGGCAAGGTGCATGACCGCTGCGGCGAAAAATTCCTGACCGTGACCCCCGGCGTGCGCTTTGCGGACGGCGACGTGGGCGACCAGAAGCGCGTGACCACGCCGGAGAAGGCCAGGGAGCTGGGCAGCGACTACATCGTGGTGGGCCGCCCGATCACCGCTGCGGAGGACCTGGTGGCGGCCTATCGCCGCTGCGTTGCCGAATTTGTGGACTGAAGAAAGGGGAAAGAAGCGATGAAGACGCAGATTGCAAAGGATTTGTTGAAGATCAAGGCGGTGTTCTTCCGCCCCGAGGAGCCCTTCACCTGGGCCAGCGGCATCAAGAGCCCCGTGTACTGCGACAACCGCCTGACCCTGTCGGACGTGCAGGTGCGCGGCGACGTGGAGAACGGCCTTGCCACGCTGGTGCGTGAATACTACCCCGAGGTCGAGGTGCTGATGGGCACGTCCACTGCGGGCATCGCCCACGCGGCTATCGTGGGCCATCTGATGAACCTGCCCATGGGCTACGTGCGCTCCGGCGCGAAGGATCACGGCCGCAAGAACCAGATCGAGGGCCGCCTGCTGCCCGGCCAGAAGGTCGTGGTGGTGGAGGACCTGATCTCCACCGGCGGCAGCGTGCTGGAGGTCGTGGAGATTCTGCGCGAGGCCGGCGCGGAGGTGCTGGGCGTGGTGTCCATCTTCACCTACGGCATGCGCAAGGGCCTGGAGCGCATGGCCGCCGCCAACGTGGTCAACCACAGCCTGACCGACTTCGACACCATCGCCGAAATCGCCGCCGAGGAGGGCTACATCCGCAAGGAGGACGTGGCGCGGCTGATCGCGTTCCGCAACAACCCCAGCGACGAGAGCTGGATCACGGGAGGAAAGGCATGAGACATCTGATCGACATCATGGAGCTGTCCACCGAAGAAATTCAGCAGCTCATCGACTGCGCGATGGACATCATCGCAAACCCGCAGAAGTACGCCGAGGCCTGCCACGGCAAGAAGCTGGCCACGCTGTTCTTCGAGCCCTCCACCCGCACCCGCCTGAGCTTTGAGGCGGCGATGTACGAGCTGGGCGGCAACGTGCTGGGCTTCTCCGAGGCCCAGTCCTCCTCCGCATCCAAGGGCGAATCCGTGTCCGACACCGTGAGTGTGGTCTCCTGCTATGCGGACATCATCGCCATGCGCCATCCCAAGGAGGGCGCGCCGCTGGTGGCCTCCATGAAGGCCAGCATCCCGGTGATCAACGCGGGCGACGGCGGTCACAACCATCCCACCCAGACCCTTGCCGACCTGCTGACCATCTATCGCGAGAAGGGCCGCTTCGAGAACCTGACCATCGGCGTGTGCGGCGATCTGAAGTTCGGTCGCACCGTGCATTCGCTCATCAGCGCCATGTCCCGCTACGCGGGCGTGAAGTTCGTGATGATCTCCCCCGAGGAGCTGCGCGTGCCGCGCTACATCATCTCCGACGTGCTGGAGCCCAACAACATCCCCTACGAGGAGGTGCGCAGCCTGGAGAAGGCCATGCCCGAGCTGGACATCCTGTACATGACCCGCGTGCAGCGCGAGCGCTTCTTCAACGAGGCCGACTACATCCGCCTGAAGGACACCTACATCCTGACCCCGGAGAAGCTGCGCACGGCCAAGGCTGACCTGAACATCCTGCATCCGCTGCCGCGCGTCAATGAGATCTCCGTGGCGGTGGACGACGATCCCCGCGCCTGCTACTTCGAGCAGGCCCTCAATGGCAAGTACATGCGCATGGCGCTGATCCTGAAGCTCCTGGAGGTGACGGTATGATTATCGGACAGATTCGCGACGGCATCGTGCTCGACCACATCACCGCGGGCCGCGGCATGGACATCTACAACATCCTGCACCTGGGCGAGCTGGACTGCACCGTGGCCATGATTAAGAACGCCGAGAGCGAGAAGAAGGGCAAGAAGGACATCATCAAGATCGGCCAGGTCATCGACATCAACTTCGATGTGCTGGGCTACATCGATCCCGGCATCACCGTGAACATCATCCGCGACGGCAAGCTGGTCAAGCGCGAGCACCTGACCCTGCCCGAGCGCGTGACCGACATCATCCGCTGCAAGAACCCCCGCTGCATCACCACCACGGAGCAGGAGCTGAAGCACGTGTTCCGCCTGGCGAATCGGGAGAAGCAGATCTACCGCTGCATCTACTGCGACAGCGAGGCTCCCCGGAACGTATAAGCGTTCAATTTATCCTTCACCGCGCCCTGCGGCCTTATGGCTGGGGCGCGGTTTTTGTGTGTGGAAATGTCCCGCGCTTCGTGCTATAATGGGGACAAAGCATTCGGGAGGAAAGCAATATGAACGAGGTGCTCAGACAGTTATACGCGCGCAAATCCGTGCGCGCCTTCACCGAACGGGAGATCTCCCCGGAGGACAAGCAGGCGATCCTGACCGCCGCGACCATGGCCCCCACGGCGGGCAATCAGCAGCTCTACACGATCATCGATGTGACGGACGAAGCGCTCAAGGCAGAGTTGGTCAAGAGCTGCGACGACCAGCCCTTCATCGCAAAGGCGAAGCTGGTGCTGGTGTTCTGCGCGGACTGCCGCAGGTGGTACGAGGCCTTCCGCACGGCGGGGTGTGAGCCGAGGTTGCCCGGTGTGGGCGACCTGCTGCTTGCGGTCAGCGACGCGAACATCGCCGCCCAGAACGCCGTCACCGCCGCCTGGAGCCTGGGCATCGGCTCCTGCTACATCGGCGATGTGATGGAGAACTGCGAGACGCAGCGGAGGCTGCTCCACCTTCCGAAGTACGTCTTTCCCGCAGCCATGGTGGTGTTCGGCCATCCCACGCAGCAGCAGCTGGAGCGGGAGAAGCCGGAGCGGGTTGCGCTTACGCACATCGTCCATGAGAATGCCTACCGGGAGATGGAGGACGGGGAGTACCGCGAGATGTATGCGGAGCGCTGCGGCGTGCGCAGCTACGAGGACTGGATGCGCACCTTCTGCAACCGCAAGTACAATTCGGACTTCTCCCGGGAGATGAGCCGTTCAGTCAGCGAATACCTGAAGGACTTCCAGTGATCGCGGAAAGGGGGTGCGGGCATGCAGAACGAAGTGGTGGGGGAGATTCTCTCCGTCGCCCGGGATCGCATCTGTCGCGCGCACCCCTATCTGGCGACGGCGCTGGCACGGCTGGTTCCATCTGAAGATGAGAGTATTGCCACGGCGGCCACGGATGGTGCGCGGCTTATCTGCAATCCGGCGTGGCTGCGAGAGCGCTTTCTGGAGGATGAAGCTGCGGTCACATACCTGCTGCTGCATGGGCTGATGCACTGCCTGCTGGGGCACATCTATGCTGTACAGGACGATGACCCGCCGCCTGTGCACCTGGCCTGCGACCTTCAGGCGGCCTTTCTGCTGGCGGATCGCCTGCCGGAGTTCTGTCCCTTCCGCAGGGAGGCGTGCTATCTGGAGCTGAAGCAGCGCTTCGGCTGGATAAATGACCTGCATGCGCTGGCAAGTGCGCTGGGGAAGGATGCCTGGGTGCGCGACCACCGGGAGGAGATCGGCAAGCTGCTCTCGCCGGACGAGCATGCACTGTGGCGAAAGGCCCGTGCGGAGGAACGCGCCCGCTGCACGGGCGGCGGCGAGGGTGCTGCGGAGGGCTGGCGGCGCGCGGCAAAGGGACTGCGCACGGGTTCCGGGGGCAGCAGCATCGGCAGCGGCACAGCCTCGCTGCGGCAAAAGGCGGTGCTGGGCGCTGCGGAGCGCACGGAATTTGCGACATATCTGCATAAATATGCGTCTCTGCGGGAGAATGCCCGGGACGATCCGGACGCATTTCAGACCGCGCTCTACCTCTACGGAAGCTCGGTCTGCGGCGCGCCGCTGATCGAGCCGCTGGAGTACCGGGAAGAGAAGCGGATCGACACGCTGGTCATCGCCATCGACACCTCCGGCTCCTGCACCCGGGGGCTGACCCAGCGCTTTCTGGAGCTGACGCGGGACATCCTGTGCAGCGAGGGCTTGTTCTTCCGCCGCTTCAACCTCCGCATCCTCCAGTGCGACGTGCAGGTGCAGCGGGACGACTGCATCACCAGCATGCGCGCGTTTGAGCGCTACATCGACGATCTCACCATCGTGGGCGGCGGTGGAACGGACTTCCGCCCGGTGTTTGCGCGCATCGACGAGCACATAGCGTCCGGCGCGCTGCGGGGCCTGAAGGGCATGCTGTACTTCTCCGACGGGCGGGGCATCTTTCCCTCCGAACCGCCGGAGTACGAGGTGACCTTCGCCTTCCTGAAGCACCGCTTCGATGACATCGACGTGCCGGACTGGGTGCGGCGGCTGGTGATCGACGCGCCAATGCCAAAGGGCGGCGAATACTATGAATACTGACGGAGGTATATGCATGAATATACAGCAGGCGACCCATCAGCTGGAGACGGCGGTGCGCTGCTACACGGCACGGGATGAAAATGGCATGCCGCTGGTTCCGCCCGAGGCCCAGCGGCCGCTGTTCCTGATCGGCCCGCCCGGCGTGGGCAAGACCGACGTGGTGGCGCAGGTCGCCCGGAGGCTGGGCGTGGGGCTGGTGAGCTACACCATGACCCACCACACCCGCCAGAGCGCGCTGGGACTTCCGCAGATTCGCACGCGGCGCTTCGGCGGCGAGGAGCGCGCGGTCACGGAGTACACCATGTCCGAGCTGCTGGCCGGGGTGTACCGCTACATGGAGGTCAGCGGCTGCACAGCGGGCATTCTGTTTCTGGACGAGATCAACTGCGTGTCCGAGACGCTTACCCCGGCGATGCTGGAGCTGTTGCAGCACAAGCGCTTCGGCGAATACGCGCTGCCGGAGGGCTGGGTGATCGTGTGCGCGGGCAATCCGGAGAAGTACAATCGCGCGGCCCACGCCTTCGATCCGGTGACGCTGGACCGGCTGCGGGTGCTTCAGATCGAGCCCGACCTCGCCGCATGGCAGGAATACGCGGCGCAGCGGCAGGTGCATCCCTCGGTGCGGGGCTACCTGCGGCTGAAACCTGAGGACTTCTTCCGGGCCGAGGGCGAGCGCATCGTCACCGCGCGCAGCTGGATGAACCTGTCGGACATGATGCTGGCACTGGAGAAAAGCGGCGGCGCGGCGGATGTGCTGCTGTTCGGCCAGTACCTCCAATGCGGCGAGGTGGCGGAGCACTTTGCACTGTACCACGCGCTGTGCCGGGGCGTGGCTGCGGGCTTTTCGCTGGATGCCGTGCTGCAAGGACGCGACGAAGCCGCCGAGGCGCGCTTCGCACAGGCGGGCTTCGACGAGGCGCTGTGCGCGGCGATGCTGCTCAGCGACGCATTGAACAGTCGGATACGTGCTGCGGAGGAAACGCGCGAGCGCGCCCAGCGGCTGCGGTACTTTGCCGAGGGCGCAATCCGGGAGCAGGGGAGCGGAACGATCATTGATGCTGCACGGGAGAACCTCAGTCGCATGGAGAGGGCGCTTGCGGTGCGCAGGTCGGTCAATGCCATCTCGTCCGATGCGGAAGCCCGGGAGCGCGCGCTGCACAGCGAAATCCGCGCATGCATCGCCGTCCTCTACGGCGCGGAGGATGCTCGGTCAGCGCTGATGGAGCAGCTTCGCCTCGCGGGGGAGGATGCAATGAACAAGCGCAAGGCGCTCGTTCGGGAGCTTTCGCACGCGCTGGACTTTGCGCAGCGGGCCTTTGCGGACGTGCACGTGCGGGTGATCTTCCTCTCCGAGCTGGAGCGCAATGAAACCACGCTGCGCTTCCTGAAGGCGAACCTTCCCGAGCCATTGGAGGCGCTGCGCTCCGGCGCGGATCCCGATCGGCGTGCAAAGGCGCTGCGACAGGCGCTTGCGGGGGAAATCTGACAAAATTAACATGAGAGCGCGGTTGACAGGGGCCGGATGGGATGGTATGATAGAGCTACCTTCAATGAGGGAGTAGTCAGCAGAGCGATCTGTGACAAGTCAACATGCATGGCCGCAACGCGGTCTGGCTTGGATTAAATGACCAGACTCATGGATAGGATAGACCTATCCGTGAGTCTTTTTTTCTATCTTCTCACGGATGCACAGAAAGGGAGGAGTCAGATGAAACTCTATTGCGAGGACGTGGAACGGGCGTTGGAACAGGCTCGGAGCAGCCGCAAGGGCCTGACCACTGCGGAGGCGCAGCAGCGGCTTGCGGCCAACGGCAGGAACAAGCTCGCCGAGGCGAAGAAGGATTCCCTCGTCAAGCGCTTCTTCATGCAGATGGCGGATCCGATGATCCTGATCCTGCTGGCGGCGGCGCTGGTCAGCGGCGTGTTGGCGGTGGTGGAGGGCGAGAGCTTCGCCGACGTCATCATCATCCTGGCCGTGGTGCTGATCAACGCCGTGCTGGGCGTGTATCAGGAAAACAAGGCCGAGCGCGCCATCGAGGCACTGCAGGAGATGTCCGCTGCGACCTCCAAGGTGCTGCGCGACGGGAAAGTTCAGATTGTGCGCAGCGAGGAGCTGGTGGTGGGCGACGTGGTGCTGCTGGAGGCGGGAGATGCGGTGCCTGCAGACGGGCGGCTGATCGAGTGCGCCAGTCTCCAGATCGAGGAATCGGCGCTCACGGGCGAGTCGGTGCCGGTGACGAAGCTCATCGACGCGATCAACCTGGCCCCGGAGGCGAAGGACGTGCCCCTGGGCGACCGGAAGAACATGGTCTACATGGGTTCCAGCGTGGCCTATGGCCGCGGCGTTGCGGTTGTCACGGCCACCGGCATGGACAGCGAGATGGGCAAGATCGCCGATGCGCTGGCCAAGGCCGAGGACGGCCAGACCCCGCTGCAGTGCAAGCTGAGCCAGCTCTCCCGGGTGCTGACCTGGCTGGTGCTGGGCATCTGCGTGGTGATCTTCGGCGTGCAGCTGCTGCGCGCGGGCGGATTTACGCTGGATGCGATGGTCAATTCCTTCATGGTGGCCGTGTCGCTGGCGGTGGCCGCCATCCCTGAGGGCCTTGCGGCGGTGGTCACGGTGGTGCTGTCCATCGGTGTGACGAACATGTCCAAGCGCAACGCCATCATCCGCCGCCTGACCGCCGTGGAGACCCTGGGCTGCGCGCAGATCATCTGCTCCGACAAGACCGGCACGCTGACCCAGAACAGGATGACCGTGGTGGAGCACTTCGGCTCCGACGAGCAGCTGCTGGCCAAGGCCATGGCGCTGTGCAGCGACGCGGAGATGAGCGAGGACGGCGAGGTCACCGGCGAGCCCACCGAGGCCGCGTTGGTCGCCTGGGCGGGCAAGCTGAACCTGCCCAAGCCGGGACTGAAGGAGGCGCTGCCCCGCTGCGGAGAGGCACCCTTCGATTCCGGCAGAAAGATGATGTCCACGGTGCACAAATACGGCGATGCTTACATCCAGTTCACCAAGGGCGCGCCGGACATGGTGCTGGACCGCTGCACCTGCATGCTGAAGGACGGCGAAACCGTGCCCATGACCCAGACGGATCGCGATGCAATCCTCGCCGCCAACAAGGGCATGGCGGATCGCGCGCTGCGCGTGCTGGCCTGTGCCCAGCGGACGTGGAATGAAATGCCTGCGTCCCTTGAACCCACCGATCTGGAGCGCGACTTGTGCTTCATCGGCCTCACGGGCATGATCGACCCCGTGCGCCCGGAGGTGAAGGTCGCGATTCAGGAGTGCCGCAGCGCTGGCATCCGCCCCATCATGATCACCGGCGACCATGTGGACACCGCCGTGGCCATCGCGAAGGAGCTGGGGATCCTTACGGACGGCATGAAGGCCATCACCGGCGCGCAGCTGGACGAGATGGACGACGAGGCCTTCGGAAAGGCCTTCCGCGACATCTCCGTCTACGCCCGGGTGCAGCCGGAGCACAAGACGCGCATCGTCAACGCCTGGCGCGGCGCGGGCTACGTGACCGCCATGACCGGCGACGGCGTGAACGACGCGCCCTCCATCAAGTCCGCGGACATCGGCGTGGGCATGGGCATCACCGGCACCGACGTGACCAAGAACGTGGCGGACATGGTGCTGGCGGACGACAACTTCGCCACCATCGTCGGCGCGGTGGAGGAGGGCCGGCGCATCTACGACAACATCCGCAAGGCCATCCAGTTCCTGCTGGGTTCCAACATGAGCGAGGTCATCGCCATCTTCGTGGCGACGCTGATGGGCTTCACCGTGCTCAAGCCGGTGCACCTGCTGTGGATCAACCTGATCACCGACTGCTTCCCGGCGCTGGCGCTGGGCATGGAGAAGGCCGAGAAGGACGTGATGCAGCGCAAGCCCCGATCCTCCAAGGAGGGCGTGTTCGCCGGCGGCATGGGCGTGGACGTGGCCTATCAGGGAGTTCTGGTCGCCGCGCTGACGCTGCTGAGCTACTTCCTGGGCCACTTCATGGAGAGCGGCGTCTGGGAGATCGCCAACAGCCCCGACGGCGTGACCATGGCCTTCATGACCATGTCCATGGCCGAAATCTTCCATAGCTTCAACATGCGCTCCCAGCGCGGCAGCATCTTTGCGCTGGGCAACGTCAACAAAATGCTGCTGGGCGCGGCGCTGTTTACGCTGGTCGCAACCACCGCCGTGTGCGAGATCCCGCTGCTGGCTATCGCCTTCGGCTTCACCAGCGTGAGCTTCGTGGAATATGTGGTTGCCATCGGCCTGGGCGCGTGCGTGGTGCCCGTGGTGGAGCTGGTGAAGCTCCTCCAGCGCCGGGCGAAGAAATAAGCTCAGATGCAAATATGAGTCCCTCGACAGACGATCTGCCGGGGGACTCGTTTTATTTCTCCTGCCGCATGGCCTCGTGAGCGCGGCGCACCAGCTCGCGGATTTGCTGCGCGTCGGGGATGGGCTGACGGCCATCGTCCGGGACGAAGTCGGCGAGGAACTCCAGGTTGCCGTCGCCGCCCTTGATGGGGGAGAAGTCCAGCGCGCGCACCCGCCAGCCGCACTCCGGTGCAAGCGAGATCACGTCCCGCAGCACGCGCTCGTGCACTGCGGGTTTGCTGACCACGCCCTTCTTGCCCAGCAGCTCCCGTCCGGCTTCAAACTGGGGCTTGATCAGGGAGATCAACCTGCCCTCGTCACCCAGCACCTGCCGCAGCGCGGGCAGAATCTTCAGGATGGAGATGAAGGACACGTCCATCACGCCCAGCGTGGGCGCGGGGGCAAACATCTCCCGCTTCAGCGTCCGGGCGTTGGTCTGCTCCATCTTCACCACGCGCGCGTCGGCCTCGATCCGGGGATCCAGCTGGGCCGTGCCCACGTCCACCGCATAGATCTTCGCCGCGCCGTTTTGCAGCAGCACGTCCGTGAAGCCGCCGGTGGACGCGCCCACGTCGATGCAGACCATGTCGCGTACGTCCACATGGAAGCTGCGCAGCGCCTTCTCCAGCTTGAAACCGCCCCGGCTCACGTAGGGGCAGACCTCGCCCCGCACCTCCAGCGCTTCCTCCGGGCCCACCCGCTGCGCGGCCTTTTTCACCTGTGCGCCGCCTGCGTACACCAAGCCCGCCTCGATCAGCGCTCGGGCGCGCTCCCGGCTGGGCGCGAGTCCTCGCGCAAACAGCGCGACGTCCGCGCGCAGCTTCTCCGTCTCTGCCATGCTTGTATCCTCCAAGTTTTCTGCTCCCAGTATACTCCATTTTCCAGGTCTTGCCAAGCATGCCCCGGTGAAGCTGGAAATATGTGGGAATTTGCCAAAATTGACTTGACGGATTTAAAGATTATATATAAAATAATTATGAAATATATTTCAAATCCATTACAAAGGGAGCTGAAACACCGATGAAACTGAAAAAGATGCTTGCGCTGGTGCTGATACTGCTGCTGATCTTGGGCGCTGCCCAGGCGGCGACGCTGGTGACGGCGAACGCGCAGAGCGTGGTCAACCAGGTGAACCAGGAGCGCGCGAAGCAGGGTCTGAGCGCCCTGCGCGTCGACCCAAAGCTCACCGCCGCGGCGCAGATCCGCGCCAAGGAGATCGTTGAGAAGTTCAGCCACACCCGGCCCGACGGCACGAGGTGGTCCACGGTGTCCTCCGCCGCCTATGGCGAGAACATCGCCAAGGGACAAAAGACGGCGGACAAGGTGATGGCGGCCTGGATGACCTCCAGCGGCCACCGCGCCAACATCCTGCGCGCGAGCTACGGCTCCATCGGCGCGGCCTGCGTCAAGTCCGGCGGCGTGTACTACTGGGTGCAGCTGTTCGGCAGGTGATCCCCCTGCAAAGGGAAGCCCCGGCGGGAAAAATCCTGCCGGGGCCGCTTTATATTCCTGCAAATGGAACTCAGCTCAGCTGCATGTCGCTGCCGGAGACGATGTTGTGAATCCACACGCCCTTCTTCACCAGCACCAGGCCGATGACGCCCTTGATCACGTCCAGGAAGCGCTCGCAGAGGAAGATCAGCACCACGCTCATGGCGGTGAAGTGGGTGAGGCAGTAGGCCAGCGGGATGCAGAGCACCCAGGTGAAGCCGCAGTCGAACAGGAAGGTGATGCCCGTCTTGCCGCCGGAGCGGATGATGAAGTACTCGCAGTTGCAGAAGGCGTTTGCGGGCATCATGCAGGCGCAGACCAGAATCAGCTTGCTGGCCAGGCTGCGCACGCTGGGCAGCACGTCGTAGAGCAGGGGAATCGCATGGGAGCAGGAGATCAGCGAAAGTCCGACGACCACGCTGATGGCGACGGAGAAGGCGATCAGCTTCCAGGCGTGATCCTTGGCGACCTCCACCTCGTCCGCGCCCAGATCCTGGCCGACGATGATGGAGGCGGCGGTGCCCATGGAGAAGAAGAACACGCTGAAGAGGTTGAACACGGTGGTGCTGATGCTGGTTGCCGCCACCACGTCCAGGCCGCGCAGGGAGTAGATCTGGTTCAGCGTGGCCATGCCCAGCGACCAGAGCAGCTCGTTCACCAGCAGCGGCATGCCCTTGATGGTGATCTCCTTCACCACCTGGCGGGGAATGGATAGCGTGCGGAAGAGCCCCTTGGCGAAGGGGTGCTTTTTGGCGTGGCTGTGGGTGTAGATCACGATGATGCCCAGCTCCACATAGCGGGACAGCACCGTTGCGATGGCCGCGCCCTGCACGCCCAGCTGCGGGAAGCCCAGCTTGCCGTAGATCAGCAGGAAGTTGAAGATCAGGTTGACGAACACGGCGATGATGCCCGCCAGCATGGGCAGGCGGGTCTCGCCGGTCTCGCGCAGGGTGCTGGCGTAGCTCTGGGCGATGGCGAAGGGCGGAAGTCCCAGCAGCATGAGGTTCAGGTACTGCAGGCCGTAGTGCAGCGTATCCGCCACGCGCGCGGGGTCGCTGTCGTCGGTGAGGTACAGCAGCACCAGCTCCCGTCCCTTCAGCAAGAACAGCGCAATCGCACCCAGGGACAGCAGCAGGCCCGCGTAGAGCTTGTAGCGGCAGGACGCGCGCACGCCCTCCTGGTTGCCCGCACCGCAGTACTGGGCGGTGAAGATGCCCGCGCCCGAGACCGCACCGAACACGGCCAGGTTGAATACATAGATCAGCTGGTTCGCCACGGCGACACCCGAAAACTGGTCGGTGCCGATGCGGCCGACCATCAGGTTGTCCAGCAGGTTGACGAAGTTCGTGATGGCATTCTGCACGATGATCGGAACCACCACGGCCAGCACCATTGCATAGAACGCGCGGCTTCCGATCAGCTTGCGAAGCTTCGAGGGCATAGTACAAATACCTCCATTGGTTGTCCTCTGTATCCTATCACAAGCCTGCGGAAGGGACAAGGCGATTCAGGTAAAGAAGCGGACAAGGGCGAACAAAAGACCTGCGGCGGAGGGATCGAACCCTCGTCGCAGGCCGGATGAAGCGCGTTTAAACGTTCAATTTGCGCCGGGTGTAGGTCACGTATTCGTAGGGAAGTTCGCCGTCGAAGCGCGCTTCCACGCGGCGGTCGAAGGCGGAGGCGTCGAATTCGGGAAAGAACACGTCTCCCTCCACGTCCGCGTCGATCTCGGTGATGTACATCACATCCACCAGCGGCAGGGCCTCGGCAAAGAGCCGCGCGCCGCCGGAGACGAAGGCGTGGCGATCCCCCGCCAGCGCGATGGCCTCGTTGAGCGAGGATGCGGTGCAGAGGTTTTCCCCCTCGTAGCGCTGCGTGCGGGAGACGACGATGTTCAAACGCCCCGGCAGGGGACGGCCGATCTCCTCGTAGGTGACGCGGCCCATGATGACGGCGTTGCCCATGGTGAGGTCGCGAAAGCGGTGCAGGTCGCCGGGGATGTTCCAGGGCAGACGGCCGTCGCGGCCGATGACGCGGTTCCGGG
>JBJEJN010000062.1:0-6491 GCA_051878085.1 Aristaeellaceae bacterium
TCCGCGTCCGAGAGGATGATGACCTTGTTGTACTTCAGGTGGCTGATATCGAAGTCCTCGCCGATGCCGGTGCCCAGCGCCGTGATCACCGAGCGGAACTCCTCGTTGAGCAGCACCTGATCCAGACGCTTCTTCTCCACGTTCAGCGGCTTGCCCCGCAGCGGGAGGATCGCCTGGAAGCGGCGGTCGCGGCCCTGCTTGGCGCTGCCGCCTGCGGAGTCGCCCTCCACGATGAACAGCTCGTTCAGCGCGGCGTTCCGTCCGGTGCAGCTGGACAGCTTGCCCACCAGCGGCGCGGCGTCCAGCTGGTTCTTCTGGCGGGCCATCTCCTTGGCCTTGCGCATGGCCTCGCGCACCTTGGCGGCCTTCGCGGCCTTCTCGATGATCTTCGCGGCAAACTCCTGATTCTTCAGATCGTCCAGATAGATGGAGAGCTGCTCGTAGCACACGCTCTCGAACACCGGGCGCACCTCGGTGTTGCCCAGCTTGCCCTTGGTCTGACCCTCGAACTGGGGATTCTTCACGCCCGCGTAGACGATGGCCGTCATGCCCTCGCGGAAATCGTCGCCGGAGAGGTTGTTGTCCTTCTCCTTCAGGATGCCCGCGCGGCGTGCGTAGTCGTTGAAGGCCCTAGTCACGGCGGCCTTGAAGCCCGTCTCGTGGCTGCCGCCCTCGGCGGTGGGCACGTTGTTGACAAAGGAGCAGATGTGCTCCGAATAGGAATCCGTATACTGAATCGCCACGCGCACCAGCGTGGAATCCGACACCTTCTCGAACACGATGGGCTCGGTAATCACGTTCTTGTCCGCGTTCAGATAGGCCAGGAAGTCGGCAAGTCCGCCCTCGTAGCAGTACTCGCGCACGCGCTGGTCGGGATCCTTGATGCGCTCGTCGGTGAAGATGAAGCGCACGCCCTTGTTCAGGTAGGCCAGCTCCCGGATGCGGCGGCGCACGGTGTCAGAATTGAAGTTCACGTCCTCAAACACCCGGGGATCGGGCTTGAAGGCCACCTGCGTGCCCCGGCGGCGGGTGTTGCCGATCTTCGCAAGCGGGGCCACCGGACGGCCGGAGATCACCTTGCCCGTCTTTTTGTCCTCGACGGACTCGAAGCGCTGCTGGTAGTGGCTGTAATCGCGGTACACGTCCACCACCACCCACTCGGACAGCGCGTTCACCACCGAGGCGCCCACGCCGTGCAGTCCGCCGGAGTAGGCGTAGTTCTTGTCGGAGAATTTGCCGCCGGCGTGGAGCTGGGTGTAGACGACCTCCACAGCGGACACGCCCAGCTGGGGATGGATGTCCACCGGGATGCCGCGGCCGTTGTCCGTCACCTCGCAGGAGCCGTCCTTCTTCAGCGTCACGCCGATCTCCGAGGCATAGCCGTTGGAGGCCTCGTCGATCGCATTGTCCACGATCTCCCAGATCAGGTGGTGCAGGCCGCGTGTGCCCGTGGAGCCGATGTACATGCCCGGGCGCATGCGCACCGCGTCCAGACCCTCCAGGACGGTGATATCGTTTGCGGAATAAGATTTCGCCATTTTTTCCTCCAATAAGCAGTCTTACCTATATTATACAGACAGAACGTTAAATCTATTTGTAGCGCCGAAGCGCCGCCAAATTCCCTTTTGCAGGGCAGATTTGCATAAATCGCAAATCTATGCTATACTACAGTGGACTGGAGGCTTGGACGCAAAATGAAAAGCGACATAAATACCTCGCTGGCGGAGCTCAAGGAGCAGGTGCACCAGCTCTGCCTGCGCAAGGGCTGGGGCGTGGATGGCGTGCAGGATCCGCAGCACGTCGCCATGGCCATGACGGTTGAGATGAGCGAGCTGCTGGAGCACTTCCAATGGCTGAACCCCGACGACGTGCAGTGCCTTGTGCGCGGCGAGGACCCGGAGCGCTGCGCCATGATCGCGGAGGAATTCGCCGACGTGATGATGTACGGCCTGCAGCTTGCGCGCACGCTGGGCTTTGATATCACGGAGCAGATTCTGCGCAAGATCGATATCGTGGATCACCGCCCGCCCAAGGGCTACGATCCAAAGCGATAAACCGCTGGAGGTTTGCTGATGAATACGGATTTGATCCTCATACTGGATTTTGGCGGAAATGCCGCCTATTATACCGCACGCAGGCTGCGCGGCGAGCAGTACTACTGCGAGGTGATTCCGAGCGATACCGCCCCGGAGGTCATCCACGCGCGCGCTCCGAAGGGCGTGATTCTGGCCGGAGGCGATAATGACGCGCTTTCGCCCGCCCCCCTGCCCTTCGATCCCGAGGCGCTGGGCGTGCCGGTGCTGGCCTTCGGCGGCGCGGCGCGCATGTTGGCCGAGTCCATCGGCGCGGCGCATCAGGGCATCGCCCTTGCGTCCAACAAGGACTTCGTGCAGTTTCAGGAGTGCGACCTCTTCGCCGAGCTGAGCGAGAACGACCGCTTCTTCGACCGCGTGGACGGCTACGAGCTGCCCGAGGGCTATCGGGCCATCGCCGTCACCCCCGCCGGGCTGGTTCCCGGCTTCGCCTGCCCGGAGAAGCACATCTACGGCCTGCAATTCTACGTGGAATCCAACGACCCCGACGGACTTACGATCCTGGAGAACTTCGCCGGCTCCATCTGCGGCTGTCCGCGCAGCTGGACGGTGGAAAACTTCGCGCCCGCGCTCATCGACGACGCGCGCGCGTCCATCGGCAACGCGAAGGTGCTGATCCCCGTGTCCGTGGGCGTGGACAGCGCCGTGACCGCCGCGCTGCTGCACCGCGCCATCGGCCAGCGGCTGGTCTGCCTGTTCATCGACACGGGCCTTCTGCGCAAGGGCGACGCGGAGTTCATCCGCAAAAGCTACCGCGAGCAGATGGGCATGAACCTGATCGAGGTGGACGCGCAGGAGCGCTTCCTGAAGGCGCTGCGCGGCGTGCACGACGCAAACGAGAAGCGCCGCATCCTGCACGACGAGTTCTCGGCGGTGTTTGCCGAGCAGTACATCAAGGCCGGCGACATCGAGTGCATGGCCGAGGGCACCATCTATCCCGACGTGCTGCGCGGCACGCCCCAGCTCATCTCCAACATGATCGATGGTTGCAAAAAGGTGGAGCCGCTGCGCCTGCTGTTCAAGGAGGACGCGCGGGCGCTGGGGCGCTGGCTGGGCGTTCCCGAGGAGCTGATCACCCGGCCCTCCTTTGAAAACTGCGGCCTGTCCGTGCGCTGCCTGGGCGAGGTCACGCCCGAGCGCCTGAGCATGCTGCGCGAGGCCGACGCCATCTTCCGCCAGGAGGTGGAGCGCGCGTCGCTCTCCCGCAAGATCGCACAGTACTTCGCCATCCTCACCGACATGCGCACGCCCGGACGAAACGGCGAGGGCTACGTCTGCGTGCTGCGCGCGCTGGGCAGCTCCAACGCCGGAAAGGCCCCCGCATACAAGCTGCCCTACGACCTGATGGAGGTGGTTGTGCAGCGCATCACCAGCGAGGTACCCGGCATCACCCACGTGGCCTACGACATCACCGGCCGTCCCACCGCCTCCGTGGAGTGGGAATGACGAGATTGGAATGAGGTTTCAACATGATCCTGAGACACGAGCGCGAGCAGATCGACGAGCTGCCCGCTGAAAATACCTTCGAGGCCGTGGACGAGCGCAGCGGCGCCGTTCTGGGCGCATGCCGCATCTACGTCAGCGAGAACGAGGCGCTCTTCCCCGCGCGTCCGCTGCGCATCTATCTGGACATCCTGGGCGAGCGCGTGCCCGACTCCCTGCTGGGTGCATCCGTGGCCCGCGCCAAGGAGATTGCCCGCCAGTCCGGCATGCCCGGCCGGGTATTCACCCAGGTGGAGCCCAAGGATGACGAGCGCATGTCCGCGCTGAAGGTGCTGGGCTTCAAGGACAGCGACGGCCTGGTGCGGATGGAGCGCGCGCTGGGGGAAATCGAGGAGCCTGAGCTTCCCCTGGGCTGCGTGAAGGTGCTGGACGAGCTGGACGATCCGCTGGAGCAGGAGTACTTCCTGGAGCGCTACAGCCAGCTCTACAACGAGCAGTACGACCAGGAGTGGCTGGAGGAGATGCGCGCCCACAGGGGCTTCAAGCGCATCCTGATCGTGTCCTCCACGGGCATGGTGGGCGAAACCATCCTCTGGCAGGAGGAGGATCGCGGCGTGATCACCTGGCTGCACACCGCGCGCCGCTGGCGGCGCAAGGGCGTTGCCCGCTGCCTGCTGCAGCTCGCCTGCGCGGAGATGCAGCGCTGCGGCCTTCAGGTCGCACAGGCGGAGATTCAGGCCCGCATCCCCAATCTGCTGCACGTGATGGAGCGCTCCGGCTTCCAGCAGCGGCAGCTGATCCTGCGCTATCCCGGCGTGGACGTAAATTGACGGGTATTCCATAAACAGACTTCGGTATGTTTGCAAATTGCATACCAAAGTCTGTTTTTTGTGTCACAATTCCGTCCAGAGTCGGTTCTGTTCTCATTTCCCCTCCCGTGCAATAGACTGGGACGGAGCAAAATTTCGGGAGGGATTGCATGAAGGGAAGCTTGTTTTACGGCAGCGGGGTCGCGCTGGTCACGCCCTTTCGCGGGAATCGGGTGGATTACGACTGCCTGGAGCAGCTGATCGACTGGCAGATTGAAGCCGAGACCGACGCACTGATCGTGCTGGGAACCACCGGCGAGCCGTGCACGATTGCGCCCTCCGAGCGCAGCGCCATCATCGAATGCGCCGTCACGCGCTGCTCCGGGCGCATCCCGCTCTACGTGGGCACGGGCTCGAACTGCACGCGCATCGCCATCGAGCAGTCCATCGAGGCCCAGCGCCTGGGCGCGGACGGGCTGCTGGTGGTCACGCCCTACTACAATAAGGCCAGCCACCGGGGCCTGATCGAGCACTACAATGCCATCGCAGACAGCGTGCAGGTTCCCATCATCGTCTACAACGTGCCCGGGCGCACCGGGCTGAACCTGCCGCCGGAGGTGATGCTGGAGCTTGCAAAGCACCCGCTGCTCTGCGGCTTCAAGGAGGCGGGCACGAACCCGGCCCAGACCATGCGGCTTTTCGAGCTGCTGGGCGAAGGCATCGCCATCTACAGCGGCAACGACGATCAGGTGCTGCCGATGATGGCGATGGGCGCGCGGGGCGTGATCTCTGTGGCCGCAAACGTCGTCCCGGCGCAGGTGCACGCCATGGCGATGGGCTGGCTGCGGGGCGAGACCGGCGCGTGCAGGCGACTGCAATTTGAGCTGCTGCCGCTGATCCGGGCGCTGTTCAGCGAGGTCAGCCCCATTCCGGTGAAGGCGGCGCTGGCGATGATGGGCCGGATCGAGGATAATCTGCGGCCACCGCTGGTTCCCCTGGACGATCTGCGCCGGGATGCGCTGCGGTGGGAGATGCAGCGCCTGGGGCTAATCGAAGGCGACGAAAAATCCGGCGCATGACGCGCAGAGGGACAGAGCATGAAAGCAGCCCGCAGATCACCCAAATTGTGGTAATCTGCGGGCCATAGCTGTGCAATTTGCGTTTTCAGGGCTCCAGGATGTCGAACAGGCTGAGCTGCTCGGACTGGCTGTTCTTCCAGTGGCGGCTGAGCGCGTCCACGTCCATATTGGGGATGTTGCTTGCGGCAATCGCGCCCCGGGCGATCAGCGGCGCATTGTTCGCATAGCCCGTCCAGGCGTAGATCCAGTCGCAGTAGCGGTTGCGGATGGCGTCCAGCTCCCCGCGCTTGCCGTCGGTGTTGAACACAAAGGCCGCCTCCGCCAGCGAGAACAGCAGCTTGTTGCGGGCGATGGCGTGGCTCACGGTGAACAGCGCCTCGGGATGCTCCACGGAGATCACCGCCGCGCGGTTCGTCGCCAGCAGCTCCGCCACGCCGTCCTCGTGGACGTGCGCGGCCATGTCGCCGCCCAGCACCTCCACCAGCGTGCCGCCGTACTCCAGGGCGAAGTTCATCGCCACCCGGGACACGCCCAGCTCGCCGCCGGTGAGGATGGTGTAGCCCAGGCGCGTGCCGTTGCGCACCAGCGTCTCGATGGAATCCCGCACCTCCGGGCTGGTCTTGACCCCGCTGATGCCCACGATGGCCAGCATCGGCCTCGACAGCAGCTCCGCGTTTCCGCAGCGGTAGAACACCGGCGGCGCGGCGTCCTCCATGCGCCGCTTCAGGCGCTGGGGATACTCGTCGTCGTAGCAGGTGACCACCTCGATGCCCTGGCGGAGGTAATTTTCCACCGTGTAGGAGAGCTGCACGCTGCGGTTGAGCAGCGTATAGATGCGGTAGGCCTCCTCCTCGGACACGTCCAGCTGGAACATCAGCCCGCTGATGTCCACGTTCATCAGCCTGCCGATGTGAAACAGGCCGCTCTTGTGCACCCGCTCCTCCAGGCGCTTGAGCTCCTGGGTGCCGTAGGGGCGCGCGTATTCCTCCTTGTTGGGCGACAGCGCCATGGACAGCAGCATCGTAACAAATGCATCATCGGAATAGTTCAAGCGCACTCCCCCATTC
>JBJEJN010000062.1:6591-15894 GCA_051878085.1 Aristaeellaceae bacterium
CAGCAGCATCGTAACAAATGCATCATCGGAATAGTTCAAGCGCACTCCCCCATTCTTTCGTTCCTTCTGTATCAATTATAACACGATTGTCGGCGTGCTGCCCTTCGGGGCCCGCCGACCCGGCCAAGCCTTCGGCTTGCCTAATCAATTATAGCACAGGCGCGGCGCTTTGCAAAGCGTTCATTCCATGTGATTTTTGAGAATCTCCAGCGCGCGCTTCTCGATGCGGGAGACGTAGCTGCGGGAGATGCCCAGCCGCCGCGCCACCTCGTGCTGGGGATGAAAGACGCCGTCCTCCAGGCCGTAGCGCAGGCGGATGACCTGCGCCTGCCGCGGATCCAGCACCTGATCGATCAGCTCCAGAACGCGGCGACTGCTGATGCGTTTTTCCACCTCGTCGGAGACCACGTCCCGGTCGGTGCCCATCAGGTCGGTGAGCTGCACCTCGTTGCCCTCCTTGTCGAAGGTTGCGCTGTCACTCATGGTCACGGTGTTGCGCAGCTTGCGGTTGGCACGCAGGTGCATCAGAATCTCGTTCTCGATGCAGCGCGAGGCGTAGGTGGTGAGCCGACCTGCCTCGGGCCGGAAGGTATGTACGGCCTTGATCAGCCCGATGGAGCCGATGGACACCAGATCGTCCGGGTCGCAGCCGCTGGCGCGGTACTTCTTGGCGATGTGGGCAACCAGCCGCAGGTTGTGCTCGATCAGTTTGTCCCGGGCCGCGCCGTCCCCCGCCAGCATGGCCTGCACCAGCTCCGCCTCCTCCTGGGCAGGCAGCGGCGCGGGGAAGCTGCTCTTCGCCGAGAGGTGCAGCACCAGCGTCCATGCGCTCTCCGCAAGGTAGAGCAGGATCTCCTCAATGAACATAGGGCGTTCCTCCTTTTGGGAAGTCTGCCCTACATTCTATTGCTCAGATGAAGTTGTCGTGCACGTCCCTCAGCCTTCGCTGTTGCGCGCGGCGTGCTGCGCATCGTAATCCGCCCACATCTGCTGATAGCGCGCGACGTTCTGCTGATGCTCCTCCAGGGTGATGGCAAAGGCCAGCTCGCCGGTGCCCGGATCGGTTGCGCAGAAGTACATGTAGCCCTGCTCGATGTAGTCCATGTCCGGATTCATCGCGGCCTTCAGCGCCGCCGTGGAGGGATTGCAGATCGGCCCGATGGGCAGACCGTCCACCACGTAGGTGTTGTAGAGGTTCTGGTCGGTCAGCTCCTCCTGACTGAGGATGTAGTGCGTCAGGCCGAAGGTGTAGGTGGCGGTGGGATCGCTCTCCAGCTTCCAGCCGTGCTTCAGGCGGTTGTGGAACACGGCGGAGACCTTCGCGTAGTCCTCGGACTTCGCCGCCTCCTTCTCGATCATGGAGGCCAGGATGATGTACTGGTCCATGGTGAGGTCGCTCTCGTAGCCCTCCACCGCGGTGTAGCTGCCGTCCTCCTCGATGCGGTACTGCACGTCCTGGGCATAGTAGACGCTGTCGATGACGGTGTTATGCTGGGCAAGCAGCGTGGCGATGATGCTCTCCGCGGATGCGGAGCGGAACACGCGATAGGTGTCCGGCGCGAGATAGCCCTCCAGCGCGTACTTGCGGCCCGCCAGCGTGCCCGCATCCTGGGCGCTCTTGAGCGCGTAGGAATCACCCACGAAGCGATCCACGTCGTTGCACAGGGTCAGGAATTCCTCGGCGCTGTCGATCGCGCCCTCGCCCACCAGATAGTCGGCGATGTCCTCGCAGGTCCAGCCGGGAACGATGGTGATCGTGCGCTCGTTGGTCTGGCTGCCGCTGGTCAGCTCGGCGATGATCTGGTTGACGGTCATGGACGGCGAGAGCTCGAAGCTGCCGTAGCTCAGCTGGTTGGTCAGGCCCTCGAACTGCACCAGGTACTTGAAGATGCTGCCGCTGTGAATCAGCTCCTGCTTCTCCAGATTCGCGCCGATGGCGGTCACGGACTGGCCAGACTCGATCTCGAACTTCACCCTGGCGGTGTTTTGCGCGTCCACCGGGCCCAGATAGTTGTCGTAAACCTTGTTGTAGCCGTAGTTCACCATGCCGATGACGATCAGGAGGCTGCAGAGAAAGATCAGAACCGGGCGCAGGATCTTCCAGACCCATGCATACCAGTACAGGCCGTATTCCCGATCCTCGTGCAGGGTCTTGATGTTGTAGCGCTCGGTTTGAACCGCCTGCCGGGGCCGGGCCCTGCGGCGGGCGCGCCGTTTTCTGTCTGTCATGGTTCCTCCTCCGTCAGCCCTGGGCGAGCATGTCCAGATCCACGCCCGCAACGTCCGCCAGAATCTTGAAGATGTCCGTCAGCATGCGCTGAAAGCGGAACTCCGCCATCAGATAGCTGCTCACGTCGGGATTGAACTGCAGCAGCGTTCCGATCTGCTGAAGCCTGCGCAGATCGTCCTCCGGCATGTTCTCGCCGGAGGCCATCTTCGCCTGCATGCGGAATTGCAGCTTCTTGTATTCGTCCAGCAGCGCCTTGTTGGTGGCGTCCTCGTAGGCGACGTCCTTCAGTCGGGCGTACTCGCGGTATTCCTCGCTCTCCTTCAGCGCCCTGGCAAGGGCATGGGCCTGGTCGTAGGGATTCATATTTCCTCCGATTAGATCTCGACGATGATCGGCATGATCATCGGATTTCGCTTGATGGTATCGTAGATGTAGCGCTGCACGGAGTCGCGCACATCGTTCTTCAGGTGGCTCCACTCGGACGAATCGATGGGGCCGAAGGCCTCGATCGCGCGGGTTGCGGCCTCGCGCGCACCATCGATCAGCTCGTCCGCCTCGCGCATGTACACGAAGCCGCGGCTGATGATGTCCGGGCCGGAGACCACGGTTCCGAGGTCGTGATCCACGCCCATGACAACGATCAGCAGGCCGTCCTCGGCCAGGTGCTTGCGGTCGCGCAGCACCACTGCGCCCACGTCGCCCACGCCCAGGCCGTCGATCAGCACGGAGCCGTTGGGCACCACGCCGGTCACGTCCAGCTTGTTCTGATCCAGCTCGATCACATCGCCGATCTCCGCGATCACCACGTTGTCCTCCGGCATGCCCAGCTTCTTGGCAAGCTCGGCGTGGTGGTGCAGGTGGCGGTACTCGCCGTGCACCGGAATGAAGTACTTCGGGCGCAGCAGCGTGTGAATCAGCTTGAGCTCCTCCTGGCGGGCGTGTCCGGAGACGTGCACCTCGGCCAGGGATTCGTAGATCACGTTGCAGCCGATGCGGAACAGCTGGTTGATGACACGGGAGATGGACTTTTCGTTGCCCGGGATCGGGGATGCGGACAGGATGACCATGTCGCTCTCCCGCAGCTCCATCTTGCGGTGCTCGGCAAAGGCCATGCGGGAGAGGCCGCTCATGGGCTCGCCCTGGCTGCCGGTGGTCACGACGGTGATCTTGTCGTCGGGATAGCGATCCAGCTCGTCCACGGTGATGAGGCTGCCCTCGGGAATCTTCAGATAGCCCAGCTGCATGGACACGCGGGATACGTTGACCATGCTGCGGCCGATCAGGCACACCTTGCGGCCGTACTCCACCGAGGATTCGATGACCGACTGGATGCGGTAGACGTTGCTGGCGAACATGGCGATGATGACGCGGCCCGTCGCCTTCTCAAACAGGTTGCGGAAGGTCTGCGCGACCTTCTTTTCGGACATGGTGTAGCCGGGGCGCTCCACGTTGGTGGAGTCCGCCATCAGCGCCAGCACGCCTTGGTTGCCGATCTCCGCGATGCGGCCCAGGTCGATGGGCTGGCCCGCCAGCGGCGTATAGTCCACCTTGAAGTCGCCGGTGTGGAACACCACGCCCACCGGAGTGGTGATGGATAGCGCGCACGCGCCCGCGATGGAGTGGTTCACGCGCACAAACTCCACCTTGAACACACCCGCAGTCACCACGTCGCCCGGCTCCACCTCGTTGAGCGGTGCGACGCCGGTCAGCCTGTGCTCCTTCAGCTTGTGCTCGCACAGCGCCAGCGTCAGCCGCGTTCCGTACATGGGTGCGGGGATCTTGCGCAGGATGTAGGGCACCGCGCCGATGTGATCCTCGTGGCCGTGGGTGAAGAAGTAGCCGCGAATCTTCTGCTGGTTCTTCTCCAGATAGCTGATGTCCGGGATCACCAGATCCACGCCCGGCATGTCCTCGCGCGGGAAGATGGAGCCCAGATCCACCACGATGATGTCGTCCTCATACTCCAGTACCGTCAGGTTTTTACCAATCTCGCCCAGGCCGCCCAACGGTATGATCTTCAGCTTGGGTGATTTGTTCTTTTTTGCCACACTGCTCCTCCTTTATGTAAATCAATCTATCTTCTCACGCTCCGTCAAACCTGCCCGGACGTGAAATCAGCAAAAGAACAGGGATATCCTCCCTGCCGGAATGACTGCCGACAGGCGTTTAGATGGAAAAAGCTCTCCCCCATTTCAGTATAACACAATTCTGCGCCAAATATTGGGCAACAGAAGATTTAACGAACGCGACGCGCATCCCTGCGCCGTCGCCCTCGCGGCACGCTCTAATGTGATTTGACGTTATTTCTTGCCCGCAGGTTCCAGCAGGCGGTTCAGAATCTGAATCAGCGTAAACTTCGCGCCGTGACCCGCAGCCGCGCCCACGCAGCCCGGACAGCCGTCCACGCACTTGCAGCCCAGCAGCAGCTCCCGCGCGCGCAGCAGCAGCTCCCGATCCATCTCGTACACCCGGTCGGACAGGCCCACGCCCCCCGGCACGGAATCGTAGAGGTAGATGGTGGGCTTTCCGGTGTACACGTCCTTGACGTGGTAGACCACATTGATGTCCTGGGGCGCGCACATCAGGTGCATGGGCGCGATGTGCCGGATCAGGTGCGCCAGACCGACCATTGCGTTCTTCAGCGGCTCCTTCTCGAACTCGCCCTCCAGCTCCTCCGGCAGCGTCCACCAGCAGGCGGTGGTCTGCATCTCCAGCTCCGGCAGCGTCACCGGGCCCCAGCCCAGGTTTTCGTGGGTGTCGAAGCGAATCTTCTTGAAAAGAGTCACGATGCTGCTGACCAGCACCTCGCCCCGGGCGCGCACGATGCTCGTGCCCTCGCCCTCCGACTCGAACTCGTCCAGCACCTTCAGGCTGGTGGTGAGATCGGCATCGGTGTAGTAGCCCACGTTCACCTCGCGCACGTAGGCCTTCTTGTCATCGAAGTCCAGCTGCTCCACCTGGAACTGCCGGCCCTCGTGCATATAAATGGCGTACTGATGCAGCAGCATCGGCACGGTGAAGCGGTCCATCTCGCCGATGACCTTGTGCTTCTTGGGATCGGTGACGTCCACGATCACGAAGTTCTGATCCGAGGCCGAGCGCAAATTCACGCCCGCCTGGGGGAACTCCTCGGCCATCCAGTAGTAGCGACCGCCCACCCTTCGCAGGATGGACTGATCCTCCAGATAGGACAGCAGCTCCGGCGTGTCCTCCAGCCCCGCGAACGTCTCGCCCTCCTCGAAGGGCAGCTCGTAGGCGGCGCACTTGACGTGGTTCAGCAGGATGTAGAGGTTGTCCGGGTTGATCAGCGCGCACTCCGGTGACTGCTCGAAGAAGTACTCCGGGTGCTGGATGATGTACTGATCCAGCGGGCCGGAGCTTGCCACCACGATCAGCAGGCTCACGCTGCCCCGACGGCCCGCGCGCCCGGCCTGCTGCCAGGTGCTTGCGATGGTTCCCGGATAGCCGCAGAGCACGCACGCGTCCAGCTGGCCGATGTCGATGCCCAGCTCCAGCGCGTTGGTGGAGACCACGGTCATCACATTTCCCGCGCGCAGCTCGCGCTCAATCTCCCGCCGCTGGGTGGGCAGATAGCCGCCGCGATAGCCCCGCACCTGTCCGGCATTGCCCAGCGGATCGCGCACCATGTCCTTCAGATACCGCACCAGCACCTCCACCGTCAGCCGGGAACGCGCGAACACGATGGACTGCACGCCAGCCTTCAGGAGAGATGCGGCGATGTTCCGGGTCTCCGGGATGGAGCCCGCACGGATGCCCAGCTGGGCGTTCACCACCGGAGGATTGTAGAAGATCACGTTGCGCTCCCCCGCTGGCGCGCCGTTTTCGTCCACCAGCACCATTTGCTTGCCGGTCATGCTTTCGGCCAGCTCCTTCGGGTTGCGGATGGTGGCGCTGCAGCAGATGAACACCGGGTCGGAGCCGTAAAAGGCGCAGATGCGCTTCAGCCTGCGGATCACGTTGGCCAGGTTCGAGCCGAACACGCCGCGATAGGCGTGAATCTCGTCGATGACCACGTACCTGAGGTTCTCGAACAGCTTGATCCACTTGGCGTGGTGAGGCAGGATGCCCTGATGGAGCATGTCCGGGTTCGTCACCACCACGTGTCCCGCCTGACGGATTGCCGAGCGGGCGCTGGCGGGGGTGTCGCCGTCGTAGGTGTAGGCCTTGATGGGGCAGTCGATGGACTCGATCATCGAGTACAGCTCCGCCGCCTGGTCGCTGGAGAGCGCCTTGGTCGGGAACAGGTACAGCGCCCGGGCGGACTCGTCCTTCAGGATCGCGTCCAGCACCGGCACGTTGTAGCACAGCGTCTTTCCCGAGGCCGTGGGCGTGACCACGACCAGATCCTTGCCCTCCAGGGCGCAGGCGATGGCCTTCGCCTGATGGATGTAGGGCCTCTCGATGCCCTTCTTTTGAAGCGCAGCAAGCACGCCCGGATGCAATTCCTCCGGGAATGCGCCGTATTTCGCCGCGCGCTCCGGAAGCACGCGCCAGCTGGTCACGTTCTTCATGAATGCGGGGCTGTTTTTGAGATGGTCGATGTACTCTCTTACGGTCATGCTGCGCCCTTTCTTACCTATAAATCAGCTTACGATCACCAGCTCGGTGCCCTCCACGGCCTCCCGAACCAGCGCCTCGACGTCCAGCCTGCTCTCTGCCTTGGGCATGGTGTCCAGCTTGGGCTTGGTCACCGGATGGCGGGGCGTGAACACCGTGCAGCAGTCCTCGTAGGGCAGAATGGAGGTCTCGTAGGTGCCGATGCGCTTGGCGATGTCCATGATCTCGGTCTTGTCCATGCCGATCAGCGGCCGGAACACGGGCATCTCGCACACCGCGTCGGTGCAGACGATGGACTCCATGGTCTGGGAGGCCACCTGACCCAGGCTCTCGCCGGTGATCAGCGCGTTGCACTCGTTCTGCTTCGCGATCTCCTGGGCGATGCGCATCATGAAGCGGCGGGTGATCAGCGTGCCCAGTCCCTCGGGGCACTTCTCGTGAATCTCCAGCTGGCACTTGGTGAAGGGCACCAGGTACACCCGCATGCCGCCGGAGTACTCCGCCATCTCCTTCGCCAGCTGCATCACCTTGTCCCGGGCCAGCTCGCCGGTGTAGGGCGGCGACTGGAAGTGGATGGCGCAGCAGCGCACGCCGCGCTTCATCATGCAGTAGCCCGCCACCGGGGAGTCGATGCCGCCGGAGAGCAGCAGCGCCGCGCGTCCGCTGGAGCCCATGGGCAGGCCGCCCACGGCCATGATCTCCTCGCAGCAGATGTAGCAGTTGTCGCGGATCTCCACCCGCAGCTTGTGCTGGGGATTGTGGATGTCCACCGTCAGGTGGGGATTGGACTCCAGAATGCGTCCGCCAAGCTCCGCGGCGAACTCCAGAGAGTTCATCGGGAACTTCTTGTCGCTGCGCTTGCCGTAGACCTTGAAGCTGCCGCGCTTGCCCTTCATCATTTCGATGCACTGCTCCGCGATCACGTCCAGATCCTTCTCGCACTCGATGGCGGGACTGACGGAGTACAGGCCGAACACCTTGCGCACGCGGCGCACGCACTCGTCCATGTCCTCCACGTCGGAGACGTAAATGCGGGAATCGGACAGCCAGACCTTGCCGCCGATGGGCTTCACGGCGCGCTTGACGTTGTCCGTGAGCAGCTTCAGAAAGTGGGGGCGGTTTGCGCCCTTCAGAAATACTTCGCCGTAGCGAACCAGCAGTACCTTGCGCATGATTTATCTCCTTGCATATTTTTTCAGCTGCGCATAGAGCTCTGCGAGGCACTGCGCGGCATAGTCGATCTCTTCGATGGTGGTGTGGGGGCTCAGGCTGAAGCGCAGCGCCCATTCTGCGCGGCTGGGGGAAATACCCATGGCTGTGAGCACGCCACTCACCTTCAGCTTCTTCGATGAACAGGCCGAGCCCGTGGAGGCGTACACGCCCTTGCTCTCCAGCGCGTGGAGCATGACCTCGCCCCGCACGCCCGGAAAGCTCAGGTTCACGATGTGCGGCGCGGCGCTCTCCGGCTCCGGGCCGTTGACCAGCAGCTCCGGCACCGCATCTCTGAATTTCTCGATCAGGTGCAGCTTCTTCTGCATAAGCTCGTTCTGCATCTGCGGGCCCATGTTCAGCATCTCCTGCACCGCAGCCATCAGTCCGGCGATGCCCGGGGTATTCTCCGTGCCGGAGCGCAGGCCGTTCTCCTGACCGCCGCCGATCTGCCGGGGCGCAAAGCGCAGTCCCTTGCGGAACACCAGCGCGCCCTCGCCCTTGGGGCCGTGAATCTTGTGGCTGGACAGGGTGTAGAGATCCACGTATTTGAGGTCGATGGGCACGCGCAGGAAGCCCTGCACGCCGTCCACATGGATGATCGCGCGGCCGTTCACCAGCTCGTGCAGGCGCATCACGTCCAGCTTCGCGCCGGTTTCGTTGTTCACCTGCATGCAGCTGACGAGGCTCGCGCCGTCGTCCAGCGCCTTCTCCAGCGCATCCCAGTCCAGCTCGCCGCGCTCGTTTACGCCGATCACCCGCACCTCGTGGCCCTGTCGCTCCAGCTCCATAAAGCTCTCCCGCACGGACGGGTGCTCCACCGCGCTCACCGCCACGAGCTGCTTGCCCCGCATGCGTCCCACCGTGCCCAGAATGGCAAGGTTGTTGCTCTCCGTGCCGCCGGAGGTGAACACCAGATTGTGATCCCCCGCGTGCAGCGCCTTTAAAATCTGCTCCCTGCACGCGCGAACCTGCTGAAAGGCCTCCACCGCCGGCTTGTACACCGACGAGGGATTGTAGTAGCCCTCCGTCATGCACTTTACCATCGCGTCCACCGCCGCCGCGCAGGGCCTGGTCGTCGCGCTGTTGTCAAGATAGGCTTCCATGTTCAAGTCTTCCCTTCTCCCTCGTGCCAGCTTCCCACCGGGAGCCGCCTGTCGCAGCGCACCGCGTTCCGCAGCTCCGGATTCAGCTCCAGCACGGCCATATGCTGCGCCCCATCCGCACTGTACAGAAAAAAGCAGCGCGGCGCAGCTTCATTTAGATACAATTTCTGCTTCCGCAGG
>JBJEJN010000063.1:0-3055 GCA_051878085.1 Aristaeellaceae bacterium
TTCCTCCCAGAACAGCTCGTCCAGGGTCTTGCCCAGCGCCCGGCAGATGGCGATGCACAGGCGGATGGTGGGGTTGTACTCGCCCTTCTCGATGGCGTTGATGGTCTGGCGGGACACGCCCACCGCGTCGGCCAGCTGCTGCTGGCTCCAGTCCATCGCCGCACGGGCGGATTTCATGCGGAGATTCTTCATTCGCACTCACCCTGCACGCGATCGTAGATCGCCCGGATGCACAGCGCGATGGCAATTTGCAGGGAGGCCGCGCCGGTGAACAGGTTTGCGCTGGTCAGGTTCAGGCAGCCGCCGGTGATGATGCCGTCTCCGTGGAAGATCTCCATCAGCGCGATGCCCAGGTTCATCAGCGCAGAGACCGCAAAGATGAGGATGAGCACCTTGCGCTTCGCCTGGAAGGAGACGTAGGCGTCCTTCGAGATGCAGTAGGTCACAAACACGCACAGCGACAGCCACAGGCACAGCACCGCGAAGGGGAACAGCTCGATCCACTTGACGCCCGTCCACACATCGAACAGCGCGCCGGCGACGACGGAAATCAGCAGCGTGAAGTAGGCGTACTTGTAGCCGCAGCCCTGCACCGCCTTCTGCCGCTCGTCGTATTCGCCGCAGAGCACGCCGCCCTTCCTCTTGAATACGTAGCGCAGCAGCAAGGCCACGAGCACAACCAACACAAGTCCGCAAAGAAAACCAAGGATATAGGGTACAGATTTCATTTCGTTTCAGCTCCTTTCAATGTGATGCCAGTATACGCCTGGAATGGCATTTTGTCAAGTATATTTGACATGAAATATAAGATATTTTACAAAATGCACGCGCGAGGCGATGGTTCAGCGCTTAATTGTTAAGAATCCTGATATGGGGCGCCTGGATTTGGTGAAAAGTATCATTGAAATAGCAAAAAAATTACAATTCCACAACCCAGTGTGCATAATGTGCCGCTATAATGGGCAATGAGGGAGCCAGAGCATGCTTCCGAAAGTTCCAAGGAGGGAAAAACCATGCAGAAGACTATTTGCAAGGTCGTTTACGATACCGATGCGGCGCAGCTGATCCACAAGTACACCAACGGCAGCTTCGGCGATCCGGCAGGCTATGAGGAGACGCTCTATCAGATGCCCGGCGGCCAGTATTTCGTTTACGGCAACGGTGGCGAGGCTTCTCCCTACGCTGAGGAGAAGATCACCCGCCTGGCCAAGACCAAGGTTCAGGCCTGGATCGACGAGCACTGATCCATACATGAGCTTGGGCGAACCGGACTCCGGTTCGGAACGACAAAGATGCATGTGGTCGCCTGCGGAGGGCAGCCATGTGCGTTTTTTTCGCGCTCGGGTTTACAAGCGGGGCGGTTGGTGATATAATAGTAGGGCGTTGGCGTGAAGGGAGGCGGAAGCATGGCTGGCGACAGGAAGGGAATCAAGCTGGTTGCCCAGAACAAGCGCGCCAGACATGACTACTTCATCCTGGATACCTGGGAGGCTGGCATCGAGCTCAAGGGCACGGAGGTCAAGTCCATGCGCATGGGCAAGTGCAATCTGAAGGACTGCTACGCGCAGGTGGTGAACGGTGAGATGCTGGTCTACGGCATGCACATCAGCCCCTACGAGAAGGGCAGCTACTTCAACACCGATCCGCTGCGCCCCAAGCGCCTGCTGATGCACAAGGCGGAGATCCGCAAGTGCCGCCAGCAGGTGATGGAGCAGGGTCTGGCGCTGATCCCGCTGCAGGTCTACCTGAAGGAGGGGCGCATGAAGCTGGAGCTCGCGCTGTGCAAGGGCAAGAAGCTCTACGACAAGCGCGACGACATGGCCAAGCGCGACGCCAAGCGCGACATCGAGCGTTCCATGAAGGAGCGCTACTGAATATGGGCCCGTACTCGGTTTCGACGGGGGTACGGAGGGTCAGAGAAGCGAGCGGCAGCCCTGGACTGCCTCATCAACGGGATTTAAAATGAACTGACAACTACGATAACGTAGCTTTCGCTGCTTAATCAGCGATCGTCGGCCCTGAGCCTCCTGCGGCGCGGGTCACCGGCGTCATAAAGGCAGGGAACCAGCCGCCTTAAGCTTTGCGGACGGTGGGATTTTATGAAGCTACTGAAGGGGGAATCCTGTCTGCGGGAGTCCTCCGGAGGGAATGTCAAAACACAGACTGCGCTCGGAGATGCTCTGGTCGTCTGATCTTCGGACAGGGGTTCGACTCCCCTCGGGTCCACAACTCAAAACCGCTGGGAGACTAGGCTTCTGGCGGTTTATTTTGTTTTTTGCCACCCACTATTCAAACCGCTTGAAGTTTTGAGGCATGCCATTTTTAAAAACAGACTGGAAAACACCATCAATAATCTGAGCGGCGCGGTGCCGTTCGCCTTCGATTTCGTGGCCGTATACGCCGAAGGTGTCCATGCTGCTGCTGTGACCAACGACGGATTTCATAAGCTCAAGCGGCAAGTCGGCCTTGTTGAGCGAAATAAACGTGTGCCGCAGCTCATGCAGGCTGGATTTAATCCCATGCTGTTTGCGCCAAATGGCCCACTGATCGTATATATAATTTGGATTTGGCATCTGGATTGCTACAATGTAAGGGAACTGAACAACGTGAAGATTCCCAAATACTATGCGCAGAACAGTCATCCGGCCATCGTCAACGCGGAGGTGTTCGATTTGACGCAGATGGAGCTGGAGTGGCGCAGGAGTCTCAAGGGCAGCTACAGCGGAAAGAGCTGCTTCGCATCCCGCATCGTCTGCGGCGACTGCGGTTCATTTTACGGTAGCAAGGTCTGGCACAGCACGGACGCATATCGCCGCACCGTCTGGCGCTGCAACAACAAGTACGATGGCGAAAAGAAGTGTTCGACACCTCATGTGACGCAGGAGGAACTGGAGCGGGGCTTTGTCAGCGTGATGCAGAGGATATTGCAGGAGAAGACGGAGATCCTGACCGCCTGCCGCGCGGCGCTGGACGCTGCGCTCGACACCACCGAACTTGACCGGGCTGCAAAGCGGCTGGAGGAACAGGTGCGGGGCATTGCGGAGCGCGTGCGAAA
>JBJEJN010000064.1:0-15589 GCA_051878085.1 Aristaeellaceae bacterium
ATCTGCGCAACAATCCCGGCGGACTGCTGAGCGACGTGGTGGAGATTGCCGATCTGCTGCTGCCGGAGGGCACGGTGGTCTATGTGGAGAACCGCGCGGGTGAGCGCATCACCTACAGCTCGGATGCGGAATACTGGGATGTGCCGCTGGTGGTGCTGATCAACGGCATGTCCGCCAGCGCTTCGGAGATCCTTGCGGCGGCGGTGCAGGACTTCGACCGGGGCGCGCTGGTCGGCACGCGCAGCTACGGCAAGGGGATCGTGCAGTCGCTGCTGGTGTTTGAGAACGACGGCGCGGGCATGCAGTACACCTCGGCTACCTACTACACGCCGTCCGGGCGCTGCATCCACGGCACGGGCGTTTCGCCGGACATCGTTGTGGAGGCGCCGGAGGGCTATTACAACCTCACCGGCGTGCCCGATCCCGAAAATGATGTGCAGCTGAAGGCGGCGCTTGAACAGCTGGAGCAGCGGATGCGGTAGCACATTTTCCATATTTTTGACATCGGACGCATAAAGGCGGCGGCAAGCGGGCATTTTAAACTCGCCGGAAACGGTAGAACAATGAATGAGGTGAGTGAACATGAGTCACAAGCAGGCAAACAACGCCATTCGCTGCCGCGTGGACAGCTGCGAATACCACTGCGACGATCAGCAGTACTGCTCCCTGTCCAGCATTCAGGTGGAGCCCTGTGCAAACTGCCACAGCGGCAAGGCCAGCGACGAGAGCATGTGCGCAAGCTACAAGTGCAAGTAAACTGAATTCAAAGCACAAATCGGGGCACTCCCTTAGCAGGGGAGTGCCCTGTGTAGTTTAACTTCGATCAGTCCTCGCCATTGCTCATGCGGTAGCCCACGCCGATCTCCGTGAAGATGTAGCGCGGCTCGTCGGGATTGGGCTCGATCTTGCGGCGGATGCTGGCCATGTGCACGCGCAGGATCTTGTTGTCCCGGTTCGCGGACGGCCCCCAGAGCTCGCGCAGCATGGCCCGGTAGGTGATGACCTGCCCGGCGTGCTTGCCCAGCAGCGCAACGATGCGGAATTCGTTGGGAGTGAGGTTGGTGTCCTGCCCTGCGAGGTAGACCCGGTGGCGGTTGTAGTCGATCTTCAGCTCGCCCACCTCGAATATGCCGTTGAGCGCCACGCCCTCGTCCCGGGAGGTGGTGTGGGTGTGGCGGATGGCCGCGCGGATGCGGGCCAGCAGCTCGATCTTGCCGAAGGGCTTGGTGAGGTAGTCGTCCGCGCCCAGATCCAGCGCGTCGGCCTTGTCCTGCTCCATGCTGCGGGCGGAGATGACGATGATGGGCGTGCTGGTCCATGCGCGCACGCTGCGGATGATCTGGTTGCCGTCCATGTCCGGAAGGCCCAGATCCAGCAGGATGCAGTCCGGGCAGTGGGATGAGATCATCTCCAGCGCGTCCTTGCCCGTCTCGCACAGGATCACATTGTAGTTTTCTGCGACCAGGGTGTGCTTCAGGAACTTGCAGATTCCGGGATCGTCCTCCACGACCAGAATTTTGCTGCGCAGCTCATTCGCCATACGCATCCTCCTCATCCGGCAGCCAGAAGCTGACCCTCGCGCCGCCGCTTTTTCGATTGTAAGCCTGGATGTCGCCGCCGTGGGCGTGGAGAATCGCCCGGCAGGCGGAAAGCCCGATGCCCATGTTGCGCCGTCCGTCCGGATGATCGCCCTCCCGGACGGAGCTCTGCCCGTCGAAGGCGTGGGGGAGCTGCTGGGGCGCAAAGCCCGCGCCGTCGTCCTCCACGGTCACGCGCACGCGCCCGCGCTCCCGGGCGATGCGCACGTCGATGTGCGTGGTGGTTCTTCCGTGCATCACCGCGTTTTCCAGCAGATTGATCAGCACCTGCTCGATCAGCGTGGCGTCCATGTCCGTCACAAGGATCTCGTCCGGCTTGTCCACGCTGATGGGAATGTCGCCGTAATTCTTGCGGAACTTGCCGATGGCGCTGCCCAGCACCTCCTCGACGACCTCCGCCTCCTTCTTGAGCTTCACGCCCTCGCCGCTGAACTTCGTCACGGAGAGGATGTTCTCGGTCATGCGCACCAGCCAGCGGGCGTCCTTGTTGATCTCCCGGGCGAGATCCATGCGGTCGGCATCGCTGAGATTCGCGTCCTCCATCAGCACCGAGCTTGCGCCCAGCATGGAGGTCAGCGGCGTGCGCAGGTCGTGGGACACCGAGCGCAAGAGGTCGGCGCGCATCTTCTCGCGCTCCATCTCGAAGCGCAGCTGCTCCTGCTTCTTGATCTGCGTGGTCAGCGTGCTGATGAGCACCGACACCAGCAGCATGCAGGCGAAGGTCAGCGGATAGCCCGAGATGGAGAAGTTGAACTCCAGAAAGGGGTAGGTGAAGATGTAGTTCACGCAGATCACGCTGACCGCCGAGGCGATGAAGCCCCAGACGTAGCCGCTGGTGAAGCGGGCGATCAGTGCCACCGCCAGGATGAACAGCGAGGGCGCGAAGGGGTTGCTGTCGTTGTGCAGCTGGGAGAGAAGCCCGGAAATCAGAACCGCCAGACTGAGGAAGCCGGCGGACGCCAGCGCGTTCCGAAGCACCTGTTTCCATGTAATCTTCTTCATGCGGAGCCTCCTTCCATCTGACAAAATCCCTTGTGTACATTATAGCACAGATCGCTCCCATCTTGCCGGATTCTATACGCGGAATCGCCTTTCTTTCCGGAAAATTAGCGCCGCTTTGCTGTACAATAAATGTGATTTGGATTTTCGCGGACGGCAAAAAAATTGCGGACTTCCAGAGAAAACTGAAACTGCGGGCATGGCAAAAACGCGCCTGCAAACAAAGGAAAACGGAGGGAAAGACCTATGGCGTGGACCATCATACTCTGCGTAATCGTGCTAGCAATCGCCTACATCTTCTTCAACTATTTCCGCATCCGAAGGATGAAGGAAGGAACGCGGGAAATGGTCGAAATGGCGGGCATCATCCGCAGCGGCGCATCGACCTTCCTGAAGACCGAGTATAAGACCATCGCGGTCGTGGTGATCCTGGTCGCCGCAGTGTTTTCGCTCTTCGTGGAAAGAACCAGCGGCATCACCTTCCTGCTGGGCGCGTGCATGAGCAGCTGCGTCTGCATCCTTGGCATGCGCAGCGCGACCTATGCAAACGTGCGCACCGCCAACCGGGCCCGGGAGACCCTGTCCATCGGCGAGACCGTGAAGGTCGCCCTCTGCGGCGGGAGCATCAGCGGTCTGAGCGTCCAGGCCTTCGGCATGCTGGGCCTGATCCTGGTGCTGATCATCTGGCGCGGCGTCGATATCGATGCCGTCGGCAGCGGCCTGATCGCCGATCTGGAGTGCAATCCCTCCATCATGCGCATCTCTACATATTCTCTGGGATGCTCGCTGGTGGCCATGTTCAACCGCGTCGCGGGCGGCAACTACACCAAGGCGGCGGACATCTCCTCCGACATTCTGGCCAAGCTCCGCCACGACATGCCCGAGGACGACAGCCGCGTGCCCAACGTGGTGGCGGACTTCATCGGCGACAACGTCAACGACATCGCCGGCAACTGCTCCGACCTGCTGGAGAGCTTCGTGGCCACCATGGCTGCGGCCATCATGATCGCCGTCACCATCTTCAACGGCGCGGTTTCCGGCGGAAACGCTGCCATCACCGGGGCCACCTTCAACGCGACCTGCGTCTTTCCGATCGTGCTGGCGGGCGGCGGCCTGCTGGGCTGCCTGCTGGGCCTGGGCTACGCCTCCCTGCGCAAGATGGGCGACAATCCCTCCCGCGAGCTGAATCTGGCCACCTGGATCTCTGCGGGCCTGACCATCGTCATCGGCTTCTTCGCGGCGCTGATCGTGTTTAAGAGTGTTCCGCTCTACGACAGCTTCCGCCTCGGCTGGATCTCGCCCTGGCTCTCCAGTGTGCTGGGCATCGCCAGCGGCATCGCCATCGGCTCCATCACCGAGTACTACACCAGCACGGACTTCAAGCCCACCCGCAAGCTTGCGGAGATCGCCACCGAGGGCGAGGCCTTCGTCATCACCAAGGGCGACGCCATCGGCTCCCGATCCTGCCTGCTGCCGGTGCTGGTGATCGGCATCGCGCTGTTCCTCTCCGGCAAGCTCTGCGGCACCTACGGCATCGCGCTATCCTCGCTGGGCATGCTGGCTTTCGTGGGCGCGACCGTGTCCATCGACGCCTTCGGCCCCATCGCGGACAACGCAGGCGGCCTGGCGGAATCCTGCCACCTGCCGGAGAACGTGCGCGCGATCACCGACAAGCTGGACGCCGTGGGCAACACCACCGCCGCCATCGGCAAGGGCTTCGCCATCGGCTCCGCAGCCTTCGCCACCGTCTCCCTGATCGTGGCCTACGTCAGCAACTACACCTCCGTCAACGCGGAGCCTGTGCTGAACATCGCATCCTTCGTGGTCATCGCAGGCGGCATCATCGGCGGCGCGCTGATCGAGTATTTCTCCGCGCTGCTGACTGACAATACCATCGAATCCGCCCGCCTGATGGCGGACGAGGGCGACCGCCAGCTGTCCGTTCCCGGCGTGCTGGAGGGCAAGGTTCGCCCGGACTACAACCGCTGCATCGAGATGGCCGCAAAGCAGGCGCTGAAAAAGATGCTGCTGCCCTCCGTGCTGGCGCTGCTGATCCCCATCGCGGGCGGCTTCCTCTTCGGCGTGGAGTTCGTCGGCGGCCTGCTGGTGGGCGCGACCATCGTGGCGATTCCCCGCGCGCTGTTCATGGGCAACTCCGGCGGCGCGTTCGACAACGCCAAGAAGTACATCGAGTCCGGCAGCCTCGAGGGCCACGGCAAGGGCTCTGCGGCGCACAAGGCGGCGGTCACCGGCGACACCGTGGGCGATACCCGCAAGGACGTGGTCGGCGTGGCGCTGGACATCTTCATCAAGACCATGTCCACCGTGGCCAACACCCTGGCGAGCGTGTTCTCCCACTTCACCCTCTTCAAGTAATTCCGGAGCGCAAGCTCCTGAATGAACGGTTTATGACCGAATCTCATATAGCAGACGGGCTGCACGCAAAGCGTGCGGCCCGTTCTCTGTGTGGAGAACGGCCATCCATGCCTGAAAATTTACATTTCATGACCGGAAGCGGACGGAAATGCGGCACAAATAACGCCCATTTTGCGAAAAATGCTTGACAAACCAATATACGGGAAATATAATTTGTTAGGCAAACTAAAGAAAAAGGAGCCCGACAGATGGATCCCTTTCTGCATGCATTCAATGAAATGCTGACCACAACCTATCGCTCGATCTGCAAGGTGGAGGAGCTCATGCTGCGCAAGCTGAGCAGCGGCGAACTGAGCCTGCACGAGATGCACATGCTGGAGAGCATCGGCAAGCACAAGGGGGAGGACGTGACCATCACGGATCTAGCACAGGATCTGGACATCACGCCGCCCTCGGTCACGGCGATGGTCAAGCGGCTCGAGCACAAGGGCTTCATCACCAAATCGCGCTCCGGCGTGGATGCGCGCCGCGTGTGCATCCTGCTGACCGAGCAGGGAAGGCGCGCGGAGGTGGCGCACAGGCTGTTCCATCGAAAGATGGTGCGGGCCATCACCAAGGATCTGACGGACACGGAGCGCGAGGCAATCGCCACGGGCCTGAAAAAGATGAATGCCTTCATGGAGGAGAGCATTCGGGAATGTGTCAACGGAAAGGAAGAAAAGCAATGAGAATTCTGGGAACGGGCAGCGCTGTTCCGGCATTCACGCTGGAGAATGAACGCCTGACGGAGTTTCTGGACACCAGCGACGAATGGATTCGCACGCGCACGGGCATCTGCTCGCGTCAGATCATGACGGACGAGACGATCCTGCAGCTGGGCGCGCAGGCGGCAAAGAATGCGCTGGAGAACGCGGGCCTCAGCGCTGCGGATGTGGATTACATCCTCTGCTCCACGGTGCAGGCGGACACGGTTACGCCGTCGCTGGCCTGCCTGCTGCAAAAGGAGATCGGCGCAAGCTGCCCCGCGGTGGACATCAACGGCGCGTGCTCGGGCTTTATCTATGCGCTGGATCTGGCGGACGCCTACCTGAAGGCGGGCAAGGCGCAGCGCATGCTGGTGGTGTGCGCCGAGAGCATGAGCCGCATCGCCGATTGGACCGACCGCTCCACCTGCGTGCTGTTCGGCGACGGTGCGGGCGCAGTGGTGCTGGACGGCGGCGAGGCCCGCTTCCGCGCGAATCTCACCAGCGAGGGCAACGCCACGCCGCTATACTTCAACGTGCGCTCGGGCAACAGCCCCTTCATGCAGCACGGCGAGGAGATGCAGGGACTGTACATGGACGGCCCGGAGATCTACAAGTTCGCCGTGTCCCACTCCTTCGCTGGTCTCAAGCAGGTGGCGGAGGACGAGGGCGTTGCCATCGACGGCATCGACCACTTCCTGCTGCACCAGGCCAACAAGCGCATCATCGATGCGGTGCGCACGCGCCTGAAGCAGCCGGAGGAGAAGTTTCCGACGAACGTCGCGGTGCGGGGAAATACCTCATCCGCCAGCATTCCGATCCTGCTGGACGAGGAGAACCGCAAGGGCCGCTTCCACAAGGGCGACCTGCTGGCCATGAGCGCCTTCGGCGCGGGCCTGGCCACCGGCGCATGCATCATCGAATGGACCAGGGAGTAATTCCCTTCCAGATACAACCCAACAAGCTAAAATTTTAGGAGGAAGCAATCATGACTTTTGAAACCATCGCAGCCAAGCTGGCCGACTATAAGGGAATCGACGTTGCCACCATCACCATGGACTCTACCTTTGAAGATTTGGCCCTGGACTCTCTGGACGTTGCGGATCTCGTGATGCAGATCGAGGACGAAATGGGCATCAGCATCGAGCTGGATCCCGAGGTCAAGGACATGCGCGCCCTGGTTGCCAAGATTGACGAGGCGAAGGCATGATCCACACCGACATCTGTGATCGGCTCGGCATCGAGTTTCCGATCTTTCAGGGCGGCATGGCCTGGGTGAGTGAGCACAAGCTGGCCGCCGCCGTCTCCAATGCGGGCGGTCTGGGCATCATCTCCGCGATGAACGCCCCCGGCGAGTACCTGAGACAGGAGATTCGCGCTTGCCGCGAACTGACGGACAAGCCCTTCGGCGTGAACGTCATGCTGATGAGCCCCCATGCAGCCGAGGTCGCCAAGGTTCTGCTGGAGGAAAAGGTTCCGGTGGTGACCACCGGCGCAGGTCTGCCCGGTATTTACATGAAGGAGTGGGTCCCTGCGGGCATCAAGGTGGTTCCCGTGGTTCCCTCCACGGCCATCGCCAAGCGCGTCGCCCGCGAGGGTGCGACGGCGGTCATCGCTGAGGGCTGCGAATCCGGCGGCCACGTGGGCGAGTTGACCACCATGACCCTGGTTCCCCAGGTCGTTGACGCGGTGGACATCCCCGTGCTGGCCGCAGGCGGCATCGCCGACGGTCGCGGTGTGGCTGCGGCGTTCATGCTGGGCGCGCAGGGCGTGCAGGTGGGCACTCGCTTCCTCGTCGCCGAGGAGTGCCAGGTGCACCCCAACTATAAGCAGAAGATCCTGGCGGCGCGCGACATCGACACCGTCGTCACCGGCAAGCGCCTGGGCCATCCGGTGCGCTGCATGAAGAACCCCTTCTCCCGCGACATGGCCGCGATGGAGTATGATTCCACGCGAACCAACGAGGAGATCGAGAAGTTCGGCGCGGGCGCGCTGCGCAAGGCCGCCGTCGAGGGCGATATGGAGCGCGGCACCATCATGGCCGGCCAGATCGCCGCAATCGTCAAGAAGGAGCAGCCCGCTGCCGAGATCATCCGCGAGATGTTCGCCGAGGCGGAGAAGCTGCTGTCGGAGGGAACCAAATGGGTTCGGTAGCATTTGTATTTGCGGGCCAGGGCGCGCAGGTTCCGGGCATGGGCAGGGAGCTCTACGAGCAGTCGAAGGCTGCCCGGGAGGTCTTTGACCGCCTGGAGGCCATCCGCCCCAGCACGCTGGAGATGTGCTTCAACGGAAGTGCAGAGGATCTGGCAAGGACCATCAACACCCAGCCCTGCCTGTTTGCCGTGGACAGTGCCTGCGCTGCCGCAGCTGTTGAGGCTGGCGTGCAGGCGGACTGCTGCGCGGGCTTCTCACTGGGCGAGGTTGCAGCGGTGGGCTTTGCCGGGACCATGTCTCTGGAGGATGCGTTCCGCTTCGTGGTTCGCCGCGGCGAGGCCATGCAGCGCTGCTCGGAGAAGGTCAGCGGCGCCATGGGCGCTGTGCTGCGCCTGACCCCGGAGCAGGTGGAGGAAATCTGCCGGGAATTCCCGGATCAGGCCTATCCGGTCAACTACAACTGCCCGGGCCAGACCGTGGTCGCCTGTGCGTCGGAAATCTTCGATGCGCTGACCGAGAAGGTGACCGCTGCGCGGGGCCGCATGATGCGCCTGAAGGTGGGCGGCGCGTTCCACACGCCCTGGATGGGCGACGCGTCCGCAGAGCTTACGGAGTACCTGAAGGACCGTCCGCTCAATGCGACGGGCATTCCGCTCTACGCAAACCTGAACGCGCAGCCCTACGGTGAAAACGGCGCGGAGCTGCTGACCAGGCAGATCTGCAACCCGGTGCGCTGGCAGCAGACCATCGAAAACATGATCGCTGCGGGCGTGGATACCTTTGTCGAGCTGGGCGCGGGCAAGACCCTGTCGGGCCTGATCCGCAAGACCAGTGCAAATGTGCGCGTGTTCAACGTGGAGAAGGCAGAGGACATCGAGAAGCTGAGGGAGGGGATCGTCCATGAAGGGTAAGATCGCTCTGGTTACGGGCGGCTCTCGTGGCATCGGCCGCGCCATCGCGCTGAAGCTCGCCGAGGCGGGCTGCGATGTGGCGGTGCTCTACGCGGGACGGAAGGACGCAGCGGAGGAGACCGTTCACCAGCTTCAGGGGCTGGGCGTGCGCGCAATCTGTGTACAGTGCGATGTGTCCGACGAAAATCAGGCCGCTGCGGCCTTCAAGCAGGTCAGCGACGAGCTGGGCCTCCCGGACATCCTGGTCAACAACGCCGGCATCGTGCGCGACTGTCTGGCCATGCGCATGAGTGCCGAGAACTTCCGCGCGGTGCTGGACACGAACCTCACCGGCGCGTTCAACATGATCCACGCCTGCCTGCCGGGTTTTCTGCGCCGCAGGTCGGGCCGCATCATCAACATTTCCTCGGTTTCGGGCATGATGGGCAACCCCGGTCAGGCCAACTACGCCTCCAGCAAGGCGGGCCTCATCGGACTGACCAAGACCATCGCCCGGGAGGTCGCTTCCCGAGGCATCACTGTAAACGCCGTCGCGCCGGGCTTCATCGAGACGGACATGACCCGCTCCATGAACGAAGCCGCGCTGAACGCGGGCGTAAAGCAGGTTCCCATGGGCCGCATGGGCCGACCCGAGGACGTCGCCAATGCGGTGCGCTTCCTGGCCAGCGACGAGGCGAGCTACATCACCGGCTGCGTCCTGAAGGTGGACGGCGGCATGTATATATAAGAAGCGTTTTCTTCTGCGCAACGCACGGATCAAATTGCTTCATCAGGAGGTACTATGAACAGAGTTGTCATTACCGGCATGGGCGCGATTTCGCCCATCGGCTGCGATATTGCGTCGGTCTTCGAGAGCCTGAAAAACGGCGTCTGCGGCATCGGCAGGATCACCCGCTTCGATCCCTCCGACACAAAGATCTCCGTTGCTGCCGAGGTCAGGGACTTTGATCCCGAAAAGCACGGCATTTCCCGCGGCGACGCGCGGCGCATGGATCTCTTCACCCAGTATGCCATGGCGGCTGCCATTCAGGCGGTAGCGGACAGCGGCATCGAGGGCAAGGTGGATCCGGAGCGTCTGGGCGTATACGTGGGCAGCGGCATCGGCGGCATCAGCACCATCCTCACGGAGTGCGACAAGCTCTTCAAGCGCGGCCCGTCCCGCATCTCCCCGCTGTTCGTGCCGATGATGATTTCCAACATCGCTGCGGGCAACATCGCCATCCGCTTCGGCTGCAAAGGCCCGAGCCTTCCGGTGGTGACGGCCTGCGCCACCTCCACCAACACCATCGGTGAGGCCTATCGCGCGATCCATCACGGCTATGCCGACGCGATCATCGCGGGCGGCAGCGAGGCCTCCATCAACGCGCTGGCCGTGGGCGGCTTTGCCAACTGCAAGGCGCTGACCGAGTCCGACGATCCCAACGCGGCCTCCCTGCCCTTCGACAAGCGGCGCGGCGGCTTCGTGATGGGCGAGGGCGCGGGCATCGTGGTGCTGGAGGAGTACGAGCACGCACTTCAGCGCGGCGCGCACATCTACGCCGAGCTGGCGGGCTACGGCAACACCTGCGACGCATTCCACATCACCGCGCCGGCATCCGACGGCGAGGGCGGCGCGCGCGCAATTCGACAGGCCTACGAGGAGCTGAACTGCCCCGACGGCAAGCTGTACATCAACGCCCACGGCACCGGCACCCACCTGAACGACTCCATCGAGACCATGGCCATCAAGAAGGCGCTGGGCGAGGAGCGTGCGCGCGGTGCGCTGATCAGCTCCACCAAGTCCATGACCGGCCACATGCTGGGTGCGGCGGGCGCCATCGAGTGCATCGCCTGCGCGCTGAGCCTGTCCAGAGGCGTGATCTTCCCGACGATCCACCTCCAAGAGCCGGATCCGGAGTGCGACCTGAACTACGTGCCCAACGAGGCCCTGGAGCTTCAGGCGGATGCGGCGCTGTCCGTATCCCTCGGCTTCGGCGGCCACAACGCTGTCATCGCGTTGCGGAGGTGCGTATGAACATCCGTCAGATCCGGGAACTGGCCCAGATCGTTCGCGAGAACGGCCTGAGCGCGCTGGAAATCAGCGAAAATGACAGCAAAATCCGCATCGAGTGTGCGCGCGGGGAGGTCGTCGTGGCTGCCCCCGCTGCCGCGCCGGTGCAGGTATCCGAAGCACCCGCCACGATCGTCCGCGAGGAGGCTGCGGTGGACTTCAACCGCGTGCACGAGATCAAGAGCCCGATGGTGGGCGTGTTCTACACCTCGCCCTCGCCCGACACCAAGCCCTTCGTGGAGATCGGCCAGAAGGTGAAGAAGGGCGACGTGGTCTGCATCATCGAGGCCATGAAGCTGATGAACGAGCTGACCGCCGATCAGGACGGCGAGGTCGTGGATATCTGCGTGAACAACGGCGAGGTGGTGGAGTACGGCCAGCCGCTGTTCAAGCTCTGTTAGGAGAGAAAACAATGAATCGTGAAGAGATCATGCAGATCCTGCCGCATCGCGGCAGCATGCTGCTGTTGGATGAAGCCTGGCTCGGCGAGGACGGCGCGGCCCATGGAAGGTATCATGCGCGCGGCGACGAGTGGTTCTTTGACGGACACTTCCCCGGAAACCCGGTGATGCCCGGCGTGGTGCAGTGCGAGATCGTCGCCCAGACGAGCTGCATGCTGTTCCAGGAGGCGCTCAAGGACAAGATCGCCCTGTACGCAGGCATCGACAAGGTTCGCTTCCGCCGCATGGTGCGCCCTGGCGATACCCTGGAGCTGCGCTCAGAGCTGATCCGCCAGAAGCTCAACCTGCTGGTTGTGCGCGCAGAGGCCCGGGTGGACGGCGAGCTGTGCATGTCCGGCGAATTGTCCTTCATTCTTACCCAGCAGAGCGTTGCGCAGGCGTAATTTGGCGACGTTTAAGCGACAGGAGGCTTCTATTTGTTTCCCAAGATTCTGATTGCCAACCGTGGAGAGATTGCGGTGCGCGTGATTCGCGCCTGCAAGGAGATGGGCATTTCCACGGTGGCGGTTTTTTCTGAGGCGGATCGCACCGCGCTGCACGTCGCCCTGGCGGACGAGAGCGTGTGCATCGGTTCCGCGCCCGCATCGGGCAGTTATCTGAATATGCCGGCGGTGCTTTCAGCAGCAATCGTCACCGGAGCGCAGGCCATCCATCCCGGCTACGGTCTGTTATCAGAGAATCCGCGCTTTGCCGAGCTGTGCGAGCGCTGCAAGATCAGGTTCATCGGCCCTTCCGCTGAAATCATCCGCAGGATGGGCGACAAGGACGAGGCCCGGCGCACCATGCGCGAGGCCGGCGTGCCCGTGGTTCCGGGCTGCGACCTGGTGGAGAGCCTGGAGCAGCTGCATACTGAGGCGCAGCGCATCGGCTATCCGCTGCTGATCAAGGCGCGCTCCGGCGGCGGTGGTCGCGGCATCCGCCGCGTGGATGCGGAGGAGGAGCTGGAGAGCGCCTATCTGTCCGCGCGCGCGGAGGCCGAGAGCGCCTTTGGCGACGGCGAAGTTTACATGGAGAAGCTGCTGCTGAACGTCAAGCACATCGAGGTACAGCTGCTCTGCGACGCCCACGGCAATGTCATCACGCTGGGCGAGCGCGAGTGCTCCATGCAGCGCCTGCATCAGAAGCTGATCGAGGAGAGCCCGTCCCCGGCGGTGGACGCAAAGCTGCGCGCCAAAATGCTGGACGCAGCCGTGCGGGCCGCAAGGGCTGCGGGCTACGAGGGCGTGGGCACGGTGGAATTTCTGCTCACCGAGGACAAGCAGTTCTACTTCATGGAGATGAACACGCGGCTTCAGGTGGAGCATCCGGTCACGGAGATGGTGACGGGCATCGACCTGGTGAAGTGGCAGATTCGCGTGGCGGCAGGGCTGGAAATCCCCTTCAAGCAGGAGGAGATCAAGCTCCAGGGTCACGCCATCGAGTGCCGCATCAATGCGGAGAACCCGGCGGAGAACTTCCGACCCTGTGCAGGCAAGGTGACGCTTTTGCACGTGCCGGGTGGCCCGATGGTGCGCTTTGACACGGCGCTCTATCAGGATTATGTCATACCGCCCTTTTACGACTCCATGGTGGCCAAGCTCATCGTGCATGCGCCGACCCGCGCGGAGGCGATCCGCAAGATGCAGGCGGCGCTGTGCGAGATGGTCATCGAGGGCGTGGAGCACACCGGCTGGATGCAGTCCGATCTGATCGCCGAGCGCGGCTTTCAGGACGGAACCTACACCACCGCGTATCTGGATGGGAGGTAAGCGATGCTGAAGAAAGATCTGTTCCGCCGTCCGAACATCGAGCTGGAGGACGCGGGGATGAATACCTCTGCGCAGCCGGAGAGTCCGAATGCGCTCTACGTTTCCTGCCCGAGGTGCAAGGCGATGTGCGCGGACGCGGACTTGAAGAGCAACGCCTCTGTCTGTCCGTCCTGCGGGCACCACTTCCGCATCGGCGCGCGCAGGCGCATCGAGCTGATCGCGGATGAGGGCAGCTTCGAGGAGCTCTGGAAGGATCTGCGCGGCGAGGACCGCCTGCAATTCGAGGGCTATGCCGCGAAGCTTGAACAGGCCAGGGCGCAATCGGGGGAGACCGAGGGCGTGCTGACCGGGCTGTGCCGCATTGAAAATATCAAAACCTGCATCTTTTCCATGGAGTCCGCCTTCATCATGGGTTCCATGGGCACCGCCGTGGGCGAAAAGATCACGCGGCTGTTCGAGCTTGCACGCAAAGAAAAACTGCCGGTCATCGGCTTCTGCGTCTCCGGCGGCGCGCGCATGCAGGAGGGCGTGCTGTCGCTGATGCAGATGGCCAAGACCTCCGGCGCGGTCAAGCGCCATTCGGACGATGGCGGGCTGTACATCGCGGTGCTCACCGATCCCACCACCGGCGGCGTGATGGCCAGCTTTGCCATGGAGGGCGACATTACCATCGCCGAGCCGGACGCGCTGATCGGCTTTGCCGGGCCGCGGGTCATCGAGCAGACCATCCGTCAGAAGCTGAAGGAGGGCTTCCAGCGCTCCGAATTCCTGCTGGAAAAGGGCTTCGTGGACATGATCTGCGACCGCAGAGAGATGAAAAAAAGCATCGCAGAGCTTCTGCGGCTGCACGGAAGGGAGGCGGAGGCATGAAGGCATACGAGTGCGTGCAGGCGGCGCGCAGCGCTGGTCGCGCGACGGCGAAGGCGTTCATCGACGCGATGACCGACGTGTTTGTGGAGATGCACGGAGACCGCCGCTTCGGCGACGACAATGCCGTGATTGCCGGCATCGGCAGCCTGTGCGGCATGCCTGTGACCATCATCGGCATCGAGAAGGGCACCGACACCGCCGACAAGCTCAAACATAACTTCGGCTCTGCCAACCCTGAGGGCTACCGCAAGGCGCTGCGCCAGATCCATCTGGCGGAGAAGTTCCACCGTCCGATTCTCTGTCTGGTGGACACCTCCGGCGCATACTGCGGCATCGGCGCGGAGGAGCGCGGTCAGGGTCAGGCCATCGCCGAAAACATGTCGGAGCTGATGACCGTGCGCACGCCCGTACTCAGCATCATCATCGGCGAGGGCGGCAGCGGCGGCGCGCTGGCGCTGGCGGTTGCCGACGAGGTCTGGATGCTGGAGGACGCCTACTATTCTGTCATCTCTCCGGAGGGTGCGGCGAGCATCCTGTGGAAGGACGCAAATCGCGCGAGGGAGGCCGCGGAGAGCCTGCGGCTGACCGCCGGGGATCTCTACGAGTTCGGCGTGATCGAAAGGATCATTCCCTCGGTGCAAGAGGGCGGCGTGGACATGCTGCGCCTGAAGCAGGAAATCGCCGAAACCTTCCGCTGCAGCGCTGCGCTGGATGCGGACGAGATTCTGGAGCGGCGGTATCAAAAGTTTCGCAAGATCGGGGGTGGATGCCAATGATCGCCATTGTAACCGACAGCACTGCCTATCTCACCCATGAAGAGGCGGTGGCGCTGGGCGTCGTCGTGGTGCCCATGAGCTACTCCTTTTCCGACAACCAGAGCTTCAACGAGGGCTGCATCGAGGCGGACACCCGCGCCGAACAGGAGGTCGCGGAGCACATCGACACCGTGCACACATCCCAGGCCTCGCTGAACGGCTTCATCAACACCTTCAAGCTCCTGAAGAATGCCGGCTACGAAATCCTCTGCCTCACCATCTCCTCCCGCCTGAGCGGCACCTACGCAAACGCTGTGCTGGCGGCGAAGGAGGTGGGGAAGCAGCGCATCGAGGTCGTGGACTCCCTCACCACCTGCTCCGGCCTGTACCTGCTGATCCGCGAGGCACGCATGCGCATCCGCAGCGGTGCGAAGCTGGCTGCCGTGGCGAAGGAGATCAACAAGCTGCGCGAGCGCGTGCGCATCTGCTTCTCTGTGGACGATATGGCACCCCTGCGCCGCAGCGGCCGCCTGGGCAACGTGCGCATGTCCGTCTCCACGATGCTCAACATCAAGCCGATCCTGGAGATTCGCGACGGTGTGGTGGTCTCTGCCGGACTTGCGCGCGGGCGGCTGGATCAGGCCAACAAACTGTGCAACTTCTGCAAGGATGCCAAGGGCCTGCTGCTGGTGGATAACTTCCTCGGCGCGGAGGCGGCAGAGAAGCTGCCGATCAAGCTGGCGCGCGAGGATCGGGAGATCGAGCGCCGCCGGATCGGCCCCGTGCTCGGCGCGCACCTGGGACGCGGCTGCGTCGGCGTGGCCTACATCGCCGAAGAATAAATTGAACAAACGACAACGCCCTGCGGCCAGTTCCGGTCGCAGGGCGTTGTGCGCTTATATTGTGTTTTAGATTCGCTTGAGG
>JBJEJN010000065.1:0-15572 GCA_051878085.1 Aristaeellaceae bacterium
CGATCTCGAACGGCCCGATGCGGTAGCCGGAGGACTTGATCACGTCGTCCACGCGGCTGACGTAGGTCAGGAAGCCGTCCTCATCCTGCCAGGCGACGTCGCCGGTGTGGTACCAGCCGTCGTGCAGCACCTCGTCGGTCTTCTCCTGATCGCGGTAGTAGCCCATGAACAGGCCGCAGGGCGCGCCCTCGCTGACGCGGATGCAGATCTCGCCGTTCTCGCCGGGGGTGACGGGGTTGCCGTCGGTATCCAGCAGGCAGATGTCGTACAGGGGCGTGGGACGGCCCATGCTGCCCACCTTGTGGGGATTGCCCACCAGATTGGCAACTGACAGCGTGGTTTCGGTCTGGCCGAAGCCCTCCATGATCTGAAGGCCGGTCTTTTCCTCAAACAGGCGGTAGACCTCGGGGTTCAGCGCCTCGCCGGCGGTGGTCATGTGCTTGATGGAGGACAGGTCGTACTTGCTGATGTCCTGCTTGCACAGCATGCGCAGCATGGTCGGCGGCGCGCAGAAGGTGGTGATTTTGTACTTGGCGAACATGGGCAGGATCTGGGCGGCGTCGAAGCGGTCGAAGTCGTAGGTGAACACCGCGCCCTCGCACAGCCACTGGCCGTAGAACTTGCCCCACAGCGCCTTGCCCCAGCCAGTGTCGGAGATGGTCAGGTGCAGGCCGTCGCGCTGCACGCAGTGCCAGTACTTCGCGGTGATGAAGTGGCCCAGGGCGTACTTGTAGTTGTGGGTGGCGATCTTCGGATAGCCGGTGGTGCCGGAGGTGAAGAACATCAGCATGGGATCCTCGCCGCAGGGGGCGTTCTCCGGGCGATCGTACTTGTGGGTGAAGAGCAGGCTCTCGGTATCGTAGTTGTGCCAGCCCTCGCGGGTTCCGCCCACGATGATGCGGGTTTTGAGCGTGGGGGAGTTCTCCAGGGAGAGGTCCACCTGATGGGCCACGTCGCCGTCGGCGGTGCACAGGATGGCCGTGACGCCCGCCGCGTTGAAGCGGTACTCAAAGTCGTGGGCGACCAGCTGGTTGGTGGCCGGGATGGCGATTGCGCCCAGCTTGTGCAGCGCCAGCATCACGGGCCAGAACTGCCAGTGGCGCTTGAGCACCACCAGCACGCGGTCGCCGCGCTCGATGCCCAGGGAGCGGAAGTAGTTCACCGCCTGTGCGGACAGGCGCTTCATGTCCATGAAGCTGAAGCGGCGCTCGTTCTGGTTCACGTCCAGGTGCAGCATGGCCAGCTTGTCGGGGTACTTGTCCGCCACCGCGTCCACGATGTCGAAGGCGAAGTTGAATTTGTTCTCGTTCCTGAAGGAGATGGTCTGGAGCGCGCCGTTCTCGTCCTCCACGCAGTCGATGAACTGCTCGGCAACCAGCGGCGCTTCCTTGTGCGCAGGCACCAGCGTCTTGCGCACCTCGTGCTCGGAGACCTCCTCGCCCGGCAGAACCATGGCCAGGAAGGTGCAGTCCTTGCCGTCCACCGCGATCATGCCGTGGGGTGCGGAGGAGTTGTAGATGATGCTGTCGCCCTCGTGCAGCACCTCGGTGCGGTCGCCCACGCGCACCATCAGCGTGCCGCTGATGACCAGGTCGAATTCCTGGCCGGAGTGGGTGGTGGTGTGGATGGGCTGGTTCTGCTGCTCGGCGGAATATTCGTACTTCACCCAGTAGGGCTCGGCCAGCTTGTTGCGGAACATGGGCGCAAGATTCTGGATGGTGATGCCGTCCTCCTTCGCGGTGGTCAGGCCCTTGCCCCTGCGCGTGATGGCGTAGTTGGACAGGTGGGCGCTGTGACCCTCCAGCAGCTCGGTCATCTCAATGCCGAAGGTCTGGGAGCACTTGTGAATAAAGGTGAAGGGAAGATCCACGCTTCCGCCTTCATACTGCACGTAGGTCTGCTCGTCCAGACCGGTATTCTTTGCCATTTCAGCGACAGACAGGCCCAGAATCTCGCGCATGTCGCGGATGCGCAGCGCGATTTCCTGAAGCTGGGTGAGAGAATTGTTCATGTTCCAGTCCTTCCTTCTGTTGGAGTAAATAAAAACCGTCCCAAAGCACTTTGCTTTGAGACGGGTAAAAACACACTCGCGGTACCACTCAAATTGCAACCGATTGGTTGCCCCTCTTCGGACTCCATCAAGCCCTATGCATTCACGCAGCAATCACGGAAGCCCCTACTCGCCATTGATGTTTCAGGCCTTCAACTCGGAAGTGATAGGTTTGCGGAACTCCTGTTGCCGGTTCGCAGCATCCACCGGCTCTCTGAAAGCATCGGTTCCAACCGTCTTCGTCATCGTCTTTAAGAAATATGAACTTATTGACTGCTATATTATCACGGTTTTTTGATTCTGTCAAGCAAAAATTTTCGTTTTTCGGAAATCGTGCCGGAAAAATCGGTCGGATCCAGCTGAAGCGGCGCGCCGCCATCGGAAGAATCGAACGCGGAGCATCGTTTTTCCGCATGATGGTGATGGTGCAAGTTTTAATATCCATATGGTACAATATTTCCAGAAAACAGCGAACGGAGAGGGATAAAATGGAACGCAGACCGAACGAAGAAGAACTGCTGGCGGAGTATACGCAGGCAAAGGACGATTTACGCTCCAGCTCGGAGGAGCGGATTGCACAGGCCCGGGAGCGCTTTTTGCGCCTGGGGGACTACAAGAACAGCGCGACCCTTGCGCAGAGGTGCGAAACGATGCTGTCCTTCCGCCTGGGCAACAGCGTAAGTTTTGGTTCATATCAGGGCGCGCCCATTCGCTGGAGGGTCGTGGACATAAGCGGCAAGATGCGCATGCTGCTGGCGGAGGACGTTGTGCTGGAGCGCGCCTACAACGAGCGGCGCGTGGACTCCTGGTGGCAGAGCGTTACCCTGCGCAAGTACCTCAACGGCCCCTTCCTGCAGGAAGCCTTCTCGCCGGAGGAGCGCCGCATGATCCTGAACACCCGCCGCACGAACGAGTGCAACGAGCAGTTCTACACCAACGGCGGCAGCGTGACCATGGACAAGGTGTTCGTCCTGAGCAAGCGGGAGCTGGACGCCTACCTGCCGGAATCCGAGCCTGAGCGCCGCGCGCTGGGCAAGTGGTGGTGGCTGCGCACGCCCGGGGACAACCTGCTGGCCGTGACGGCGGTGGACGCGGACGGCTCCGTGTACATGCACGGCATCAACGTCAACTATCCCAACGGCGGCGTGCGTCCCGCCATGTGGATCCTGCTGAGGGACGCTTAATCGTTGAATTTCCCGTACCCGTCTGCTATAATGGATGGGGGTGAGCGGAATGACATTGCAGAATATGCGCTACATCGTTGCCGTTGCACAGTACCGTTCGGTATCCCGTGCAGCGGCAGCGCTCTATATGACCCAGTCCGCACTGTCTGCGGCGGTGAAGGATGCGGAGGAGGAGCTGGGCATTCAGATCTTCGTGCGCACAAACCGCGGCGTGACGCTGACCAGCGACGGCGAGGACTGCCTGCGCTACTGCCAGGAGATACTGGAGCGCGCGGACCGCTTCTCCGCAAAATACAAAAACCGCGACACGGCGCACCTGAATTTCTCCGTCTCCACCCAGCATCTGCCCTTTGCTGTGCGGGCGTTCGACGAGCTGCTGAAGAGATGCATGCCGGAGCGCTACAATGCGGCGATCTACGAGGTTCCCACCCGGCAGCTCATCCAGGACGTATCCGGTGGAACCGGCGAAATCGGCATCCTGGCCGTGACGGAGGATCAGCTGCGCATGCTGAACAAGGCGCTGACGGCGGCGGATCTCTTCTTCACCCAGCTGGAGAGCCTAAATACCTACGTGTTTCTGCGCAGGGAGCATCCGCTGGGCGGGGAGGACAGGCTGACGCTTTCGCAGCTGAAGGCCTACCCCTACGTCACCTACGACGCTTCCACCGACCCGATCTACTTCACCGAGGAATCCATCCTCTACGAGCCGCTGGACCGCTGCGTGCACGTCAGCGACCGCGCCACGAAGATGTCCGTGCTGCGCAGCAGCGACGCCTTCAGCATCGGCGTCGACCTGCCGAACTTCAACCGGGACATCTACTTCAAGAACCGCACCACGGAGCTGATCGCCATCCCCTTTGCGGATCAGAGCGCGCCGATCCTGGTGGGGATTCTGGAGCGAACCCGCCATCTGCGCAGCGAGACCGGGCAGAGCTACATCGATCTGCTGCGGAAGCACCTGTCGGAGCTGTCTCTGCCGGGAACGAAATGTACCGGCGGGAATTGAAATCCACTTTGAAATGGTTTAGAATAATCGTAGAGCACGGCGCAGAGCCGGCGCGTGAAGGGAGCGGTTTACGATGCGGAAAACGGTACTTTTGAACTCGGAAATTTCATCGGTGATTTCCCGGATGGGACACACGGACATGCTGACGGTGGGCGACTGTGGCCTGCCGGTGCCGGAGGGCGTGCAGCGCATCGATCTGGCATTGAAAAAAGGCGTGCCGCGCTTCCTGGAGGTGCTGGACACCATCCTGGAGGAGCTGTGCGTGGAGAGGATCATCCTGGCGGAGGAGGTTCGCACGGCCTCGCCGGAGATGCACGATGCGATTCTTTCGCGCTTCGGCGATAAGGTGCAGGTGGATTACGTGCCCCACGAGGAGTTCAAGCGGCGCACGGCAAGCAGCAAGGCCGTGGTGCGCACGGGCGAGTGCACGCCCTATGCGAATGTGATTCTCTGCTCCGGCGTGACATTTTAATTGACACACAAATTGCGCCCGGTGCCGAAAGGCACCGGGCGTTCTGTCATTTTGGTACGCGCTCAGCCCACGACGGACTTGCCGCCGGAGACCTTGTCGAAGATGATCAGGGCGATGACGGTGGAGACGGTCAGGATCGTCGCCAGCGCGGCGGCGGTGCCGTAGCCGTCCTTGAAAATCTCGGTGTAGATGGCCACGGAGATCGTGCCGGTCTTGCCCGAGTAGAGGATGATGGTGGAGGACAGCTCGTTGATGGTCGCGATGAAGCTGAGCACCGCGCCGGAGAGCATGCCCGGCAGCATCAGGATCGCCGTGGTCTTGGCGAAGGTCTTCATCGGGGGCACGCCCAGGGAGATCGAGGCCTCCTCGATGGCCGGGTCGATCTGGTAGAGCGTGGCGATGCTGGAGCGCAGCGTAAATGGCAGCTTTCGTATGGTGTAGGACACCACCAGGATCAGCACCGTGCCGGTGAGGATGATGGGCTTCTGGTTGAAGGCCAGGATCAGGCTGATACCGAGGACGGAGCCGGGGATGACGTAGGGGAACATCACCAGCGTGTCCAGCAGGTTTGCGATCTTGCCCTTGCGCCGCACGATGATGTAGGCCAGCAGCAGGCCCAGGATCATCATGATGATGATGGCGATCACCGAGAAGGTGAAGGTGTTGCGGATGTTGGTGGAGAGCTTGCCCAGGATGGCGCGGTAGCTGTCCAGGCTGAAGCCCTTCACAAACAGCGGGCCGTTGGTCTTGAGGAAGGAGGTGACCACCACGGTGATCTGCGGCAGCACCGCCAGCAGCGCCACGAAGCCCACCGCGAAGGTGGCGAGAATCCGCTTGCCGGTGGAGAGCTTCACGACCTCCGGCGGACGCATGGCGCTCATGGTGTAGTTCTTGCGGGCGATGATGATCTTCTGGATCGCCAGCACCAGCAGCGAGCAGCTGACGATGATGACCGACAGCGTGCTTGCGAAGGACGCATTGGAGGAAACCTCGGACAGGTAGCGCTCGTAGATCATGACCGGCAGGGTCTTGAAGCCCTCGCCGATGAGCATGGGCGTGCCGAAGTCCGCCAGGGAGGTCATGAATACGATCAGCGCCGCGGAGAGGATGGTGGGCATGATGACCGGCAGCGTGACGTGCCAGATGCGCTTGAAGCCGTGCACGCCCAGGCTCTCGCTGGCCTCCTCCAGGGAGGAGTCGAAGTTCTTCAGCGCCGTGGACACGTACATGTACACGTAGGGGAAGAGCTTCAGCGTAAACACCAGCAAAATGCCCTGAAAGCCGTAGATGGAGCCAATCTCGATGCCGATCTTCTCCAGCAGCTTGGTGATGAAGCCCGCGCGGCCCAGCAGCAGGATCCAGCTGTACGCGCCGATGAAGGGCGGAGAGAGCATGGACAGCACCACGGCCATGTTGATGATCCGCTTGCCCCAGATGTTGAAGCGCGTGGAGATGTAGGCCATGGGGATGCCGATGAGCGTGCCCAGGATGGTGGTGCACACGCAGATGAGCATGCTGTTGCGCAGGCCCACCATGTAGTACTTTTTTGAGAAGAACTTGGCGTAGTTGCTCAGCGAGAACGCGCCGCCCTTGGGGAAGAAGCTCTGGTAGAACAGCTTGGCGAAGGGATAGACGATGAAGATCGCAGCCAGCACCAGAAGCACGATGACCACGATGGACCAGAAGCCAAACTCATGCCGAACCTTCTTCTGGCGCGTGCGTCCGGATTTGTTTCCGATCATAGCAGCGCTTCCTTTCCCTCCGCATCAAAGACGTTCATGGTGGAGAACTCGATGGAGACCTTCTCGCCCTTCTGATGGAAGCCGGTCTTCTGGTTCAGGTACTGGTTGGCCTGGATCACCTGCCCGTTCGCAAGCTGCACCTCGTAGTTGATGTAGTCGCCCAGAAAGGTGAAGATCTTGATCTCGCCCTCCAGCTTGCCCGGCTGGGGCGCGTTCAGCGTGATGTGCTCGGGGCGCACGGCCACCTGCACCTTGCCGGTGCGGCCGTCCTTGAGCTTGGCGGGGATCGGCGCGGCGCCCATCACCCGCACGCCCTCTGCGGTGGCCTCGGCCTCCAGGAAGTTGCTGGTGCCGATGAAGTTGGCCACGAAGGCGTTCACCGGATGGGCATAGATGTCGTAGGGCATGCCCACCTGCTCCACCACGCCCATGTTCATCACCGCGATGCGGTCGGACACTGCCAGAGCCTCCTCCTGATCGTGGGTGACGTAGATGGTGGTGATGCCCATCTCCCGCTGCAGCTCGCGGATGCCGGTGCGCATCTCCACGCGCAGCTTCGCGTCCAGGTTGGACAGTGGCTCGTCCATCAGCAGCAGGTCGGGGTTGATGACCATGGCGCGGGCCAGCGCCACGCGCTGCTGCTGGCCGCCGGAGAGCTTCTGGGGCTGGCGGTCGCGGTAGGGGGTGATCTTGGTCATGTCCATGGCCCACTCCACGCGCTTCTTCATCTCATCCTTGGGAATCTTGCGCGCCTTCAGGCCGTAGGCCACGTTCTGCTCCACGGTCATGTGGGGGAAGATGGCGTAGCTCTGGAAAACCATGCCGATGTTGCGGCGGTAGGAGGGCACATTGTTGATCACCTGATCGTCGAAGCGGATCTCGCCGCGCTCGATGGTGTTGAAGCCGGCGATCATGCGCAGCAGCGTGGTCTTGCCGCAGCCGGAGGGGCCCAGCAGCGTGAAGAACTCGCCGGGGTTGATCTCCAGAGACACGTCGTCGATGGCCTTGACCTTGCCGTAATATTTGTCGGTGTGGTCGATGACTATTCTCTTGCTCATTTTATTCTCACTCTTTTTCGCTCATTTTCAGGAAGGCCGGGCCCGCATGATACGAACCCGGCCGTCCGATATGCACATTTATGCACAATTATTGCTGGATCAGCGCTTATTCGGTGATCAGGTCCTCCCAGACCTCGTTGAACTCCTCGGTGTGCTCCACGACCCACTCGGTGCTGTAATCCGCCTTCGGAATCTCGGCGGTGGGCACGAAGTTGTCGGGCAGCGCGATGTCGGTGCGGCTGGAGCGGCGGTTGACCGCGGCCAGCTGGGACTGGGCTTCCTCGGAGAGCACGTAGTCGATGAAGAGCTTGGCGTTCTCCGCGTTGGGCGCGCCGTTGACCATGGCCACGGGGCTGATGAGGATGCCGGTGCCCTCGCTGGGATACACGACGTCGATGGTCGCGCCGGCGGCGATGTACTTCAGCGCGGCTTCCTCATAGGTGAGGCCGACCGCGTATTCGCCGTTGGAAACGCCCTTGTACACTGCGGAGGAGCCGGAGGTCAGCTTGCCGTCCAGCTGGGGAACGAGCTTCTCCAGGAACTCGTATCCACCGCCATCCTCCTGGCCGTAGGCCGCGATGATGGACTGGATCACGCCAAAGGCGGAGGAGGACTGTACCGGGTCGGCGGAGGCGATGGTGCCCTTGAACTCCTCGCGGAGCAGGTCGGCCCAGGCCGTGGGGGCTTCCTCAACCATCTCGGTGTTGTAGATCATGACCATGGGCTCCAGGTCGAAGGGATACCACTTGAAGTTGTCCTCGTCCCAGGTGCCCTCCTGCAGATAGGGGATCTGCGGGGACTCGTAGGAGGCCAGATACTCCTCGATCGGGATGTAGGATTCCACGACGCCGCCCCAGAGGATGTCGGCCTGCGGATTTGCGGATTCGGCGATGATTCGGGAGATCAGCTCGCCGGTGCCCAGGCCGACCAGCTCAACGTCCACGTCGTACTTCTCGGAGAAGCCCTGAATGATCGGATCGGACCAGTCGGAGGCGTGGGAGTAATACAGAACCAGGGAACCTTCCGCCAGTGCGCAGCCGCACAGCAGAGTCAGAACCAGGATGCATGCCAGTACCTTTTTCATTTTTTTCCCTCCAAATCGTTTTTGAAACTGGATGGTTTCCTTGACAAACATCATACCATTTTTTAACAATAATGTCAATGCGGTCGCAGAAAACGGTTGGGAATCTACGCTTTGCATGAATTCCGCCATCAAAATGATTGTTTTTATACGGAGTACATCAGATTTGTGTTAAATTTGAATGTATGGGAATCGTCAGGGGAAGATCAGATATTTGTTAACCTGAATTTGAGAATTTAATGAGGGGCGCTTTACCGCCGCATGCTATCCTTAAAATCAGGAAAGCCTGGAAAATTACAAAAAAACACAGTAGATGAGAGGGTTCGTATGAGTATATCCAATGTATTGGCGCTCGTGGGAGGACTGGCACTGTTCCTCTACGGCATGAGCATCATGGGATCGGCTCTGGAAAAGTGCGCGGGCAACCGACTCAAGTCCATCCTCACCAAGCTGACCTCCAGCCGTCTGAACGGCTTTTTGCTGGGCGTTGTGGTCACGGCGGTGATCCAGTCCTCCTCGGCGACGACCGTCATGGTGGTCGGCTTCGTCAACTCCGGCATCATGACGCTGTCCCAGTCGATCTACATCATCATGGGCGCGAACGTCGGCACGGCGGTCACGTCGTGGATCCTAAGCTTGACGGGCATCAGCGGCGACGCGTGGTACATCACCCTGTTCAAGCCCTCCACCTTCACGCCGATCATTGCGCTGATTGGCATCTTCATCTATCTGTCCTCCAAGAAGCAGAAGAAGAAGGACATGGCGACCATCCTGCTGGGCTTTGCGGTGCTGATGTTCGGCATGGAGATGATGTCCGATTCCGTGGCGCCGCTGGCGAACGTTCCCCAGTTCACTCAGCTGATGACCACCTTCTCCAATCCCTTCCTGGGCGTGATTGCCGGCGCGGTGCTGACGGCGGTGATCCAATCGTCCTCGGCCTCGGTCGGTATCCTGCAGGCACTGTCGCTCACGGGCGGCGTGTCCTACGCCGTGGCGATTCCGGTCATCATGGGCCAGAACATCGGTACCTGCATCACGGCGGTGATCTCCTCGGTGGGCACCTCCAAGGACGCGCGCCGCGCCTCGATGATTCACCTGTACTTCAACGTCATCGGCATGATCATCTGGATGACGGTGTTCTATGTGCTCAACGCCTTCTTCCACTTCTCCTTTGTGGACATGCACGCAACGCCCTTTGGCATCGCGGTCGTGCACACGGCCTTTAAGCTGCTCTCCACGGCGGTGCTGATGCCCTTCGGCCCGCAGCTGGAGAAGCTGGCCCGCTTTACGGTGCGCGACGGCAAGCAGGCCGACGTGCTGCCGATGCTGGACGAGCGCCTGTTCGTGACCCCCTCCATCGCGCTGGAGCGTGCGCACACGATCCTGCTGGAGATGGCCGACCTGAGCATCAGTGCGCTGTACACCTCGCTGGATCTGCTGAACGAGTTCGACCCGCGCAAGGCCGAGGAGGTCGTGGAGGCGGAGAACCGGGCGGACATGTACGAGGACAAGCTGGGCTCCTACCTCGTGCAGCTCTCCAGCCACTCCATGGGTGAGCAGGACAGCCACGAGATGACCAAGTACCTGCACATGATCGGCGATCTGGAGCGCATCAGCGACCACGCCATCAACATCATGGAGTCCGCGCAGGAGCTCAACGACAAGCAGCTCTCCTTCTCGAAGGAGGCCACCGGCGAGATCAGCACCATCACCGCCGCCATCCGCCAGATTCTGGACTACACCCTGCGCGCCATGCACCGCGAGGATCTGAGCATCGCCGCGAAGGTCGAACCGCTGGAGCAGGTCATCGATCTGCTGAACAAGGCCATCCGCGCCCGGCACATTGACCGCCTGACCCGGGGCAACTGCACCATCGAGCTGGGCTTCATCCTCAACGACATCCTGACCAACCTGGAGCGCGTTTCGGATCACTGCTCGAACCTGGCCGTCGCGATCATCGAGATCGCCAACAACAGCCTGGACGTGCACGGCTACCTGAACGACGTGAAGGCCAACCGCGCCGAGTACAGCGTGCTCTACGAGCAGTTCCGCCAGCAGTTCGCGCTGGACGAGGTGAAGGAGCCCGCAGCGGCGGAGGCCCCGGAGGCCGCGCCCGCACAGGGCTGAGCTGCTCCTGAAGGCTGCGTGAAATGAAATCGGCCCTGCATCCTGCGCGGATGCGGGGCCTTGCATATGCTTGCGAAAGAAAGAGGAGACGGAATATGAAGATTGCGGTCTACTGCGGCTCGGCCTGCGGCACTGAGCTGGAATACATGGCCGTCGCCCGTGCGCTGGGCGACTGGATTGGCAGAAACGGTCACGCGCTGGTGTACGGAGGCTCCAACACCGGCCTGATGGGCGCGGTGGCGGACGCGGTGCTTGCGCACGGCGGAAAGGTCATCGGCGTGCTGCCGGACGTGCCGCTGATCCACGAGCGCAGGCATCCGGGCCTGAGCGAATACTACCTGATGGACACCATGTCCGCGCGCAAGGACAGGATGATCGAGCTCTCCGACGCGTACATCGCGCTGCCCGGCGGCTTCGGCACGCTGGACGAGATCTCCGACGTGCTCTGCCTAAACCGCCTGCAGCTGATCTGCAGGCCCTGCGTGCTGGTGAACACCCGGGGCTTCTACGAGCCGGTGCGACAGCTGATCCTGAACATGATCGACGCGGGCTTCGTCGGCGGCGAGGAGATGGACATGCTGCGCATCACCGACGACGTGGAGGAGATCGCGGAGTTCGTGGAGGGCTTTTGCTGAGGCGAAAGAATTTATGTGAAGCGCGGATTCTGCAGACGGCATGCAAATTGAAGGCGCGGATTGAGCAGCTTGACAGCGGCGCGCATTCCGTGTATAATAACGGCAGGAAGGGATGACGCCTTGAGCGGGGCTTTCCCCTCTGTTTTCGAGAGAAGCCGCCGACCAGTCAGCGCTGGATGGCGGCTTTGCTTTTACTTACTTCTTGTTCTTTGAACCGCGACCAAACTGGATCGCTTTCAGCACAAGAGAGGCAATCATAATGACCACAGAGATGATCTCGAAGTCAGACATGATCTCACCTCCTTTGCTTTTGTTGAGCGTCAGAGGTGAAAAGCCAAGCGCCATCTTCTTCCTTCCTGCCGGGAAGCCTTGCGGCTCCATTCAGATTATAGCATGGGCGTTGATAAGCTGTCAATTTCGTTTTGCATGGACATTGTGCCATAAGGAAACCCCTGCAAGTGTCGGCTTGCAGGGGTTTTGTCTGCAATCAGGCGGTGTAGAGCTGGTAGAGCCTGTGGTACACGCCGTCCTCCCGGGCCATCAGCTCCGCGTGGGAGCCCTGCTCCACAATGCCCTCGTCCGTCAGCACCAGAATCTTGTCGGCGGAGCGGATGGTGGTGAGCCGGTGGGCGATGGTAAAGGTGGTGCGGCCGTGCATCAGCTTCTCCAGCGACTGTTGCACCAGGCGCTCGGACTCGTTGTCCAGGGCGCTGGTGGCCTCGTCCAGAATCAGGATGGGCGGGTTCTTCAGGAACACCCGGGCGATGGAGATGCGCTGCTTCTGACCGCCGGAGAGCTTCAGGCCGTGCTCGCCCACGTAGGTGTCGTAGCCGTTCTCCAGCTCGGAGATGAACTCGTGGGCCCCGGCCAGCTTTGCCGCCCGTATGATCTCCTCGCGGCTGGCGCCGGGCTTGCCGTACTCGATGTTGTTCAGCACCGTGCCGGAGAACATGTACACGTCCTGCTGCACCACGCCGATGTGGCTGCGCAGGGATTTGAGCGTGAAGTCGCGCACGTCGTGGCCGTCGATGCGGATCGCGCCGGAGGTCACGTCGTAGAAGCGGGGGATCAGGCTGCACAGCGTGGTCTTGCCGCTGCCGGAGGGGCCCACCAGCGCCACGCTCTCGCCGGGACGCACCGTCAGGCTGATGTTGGTGAGCACCTGCTCGCGGGTGGATTCGTAGGCGAAGGACACGTCGTCGAACTCGATCTCGCCGCGCACCCCGTCCAGCTCCAGGGCGTTGGGCTTCTCCTGAATGGTCACCGGCTCGTGCATCACCTCGTCGAAGCGCTCGAAGCTGGTCATGCCGCGCTGCATCTGCTCGGTGAATTCCACGAAGCGGCGGATGGAGGTCAGCAGCGTTTGCACGTAGAGCAGGTAGGCCACGAAGTCCGGGGCGCTGATTTTGCCGTGAATCATGAACACCGCGCCCAGCACCACCACCAGGATGTACATCACGCCGTCGAACAGGCGCGTGACCGAGTGGAAGCCGGCCATGTTGTGGTACATGCCCTTCTTGATCTTCAGGAAGATGTTGTTGCGCTCGGCGAACTTCTCCTTCTCCAGCTCTTCGTTGGCGAAGGATTTCACCACGCGGATGCCGGAGAGGCTGTCCTCCACCTGGGAGTTGAGCTCACCCAACTCGTGGCGGGAGGCCTTGAAGCTGGCGCGCATCTTCTGGGCGAACTTGTTGGAAAAGTACACCATCAGCGGCAGCACCGCGAAGATGATGACCGTCAGCAGCACGCTGGAGCCGCAGAGGATCACGAAGGCCACGACCACCTTCAGCACCACGATCAGCAGCTCCTCGGGCATGTGGTGGGCGAACTCGGTGATGTCGTTGAGGTCGGTGGTGATGCGGGACATCAGCTGGCCGATCTTCGTGTTGTCGTAGAAGTCGTTGGACAGCTCCTGATAGTGGGAGAACAGGTCGCGCCTCAGGTCGGACTCGATGCGCGAGCCCATGACGTGGCCGATGGACTGCATATAATAGTAGGCAGCGGTGTCGATCACCCGCAGCAGCAGGTACACCGCGCCCAGGCGCAGCACCACCGATATGGTCAGCGCGGCGGCGTCGCTGGTCACGGCGCTGGTGATGAAGCGCACGATCAGCGGCAGCACCAGGTCGCACACGGTGGTCAGCGTGGCGCAGAACAGATCCAGCAGCATCACGCCCATGTAGGGCCTGAAGTAGGGCATGAAGCGCTGAAATACGCGCAGGCTCTGCAGCGGCGAACGCTTCTTCTGAGTGGTTTCCAAGGAAAGGACCTCCTGTGAGGGGATAATTGTGTTGCTTTTATCATAATTGAGGCAAGTTTTGTTGTCAAGTGCATCTGACAAATTCGCGCCCTTGACAAGCGGCGGCGGAATGCCTACAATGGAAAGGAGGTGAGAAAATATGGCGTCGGGTCTGCGGGCAAGGCTGAATGCGATGGCTGCGGCTGTGCCCCGGGTGGAGAAGAAGCCCCCGCGCGCAGGCGGCGTGGCCTGCTATGCCCATCGCGTTCCGCTGGATCTTCGGCTGCGCGATCTGGACGGCGACGGCCTGCGGCGCATCGGCTGGCAGGGCGGGCGCTTTGCGCTGGAACGCTGCCTGTTTCTCGACACCGAGACCACGGGGCTCTCCGGCGGCGCGGGCACGGTGGCCTTTCTGGTGGGCATCGGCTACGCGGAGGGCGACGACTTCGTGGTGGAGCAGTATCTGATGAAGGATTACGCCGACGAGGCGGACATGCTCGACCAGCTCGCCCTGCGAATGGAGCGCTTTGACGCGGTGTGCACATTTAATGGAAGGAATTTTGATCTGCCGCTGCTTCAGACGCGCTTTACGATGTGCCGCATGCGGGATCGCTGGCGGGAGATGGAGCAGCTGGATCTCTTGTATCCGGCGCGGCGCACCTGGAAGAAGCGCATCGGCAGCTGCCGGCTCTCCCGCGTGGAGGAGCTGATCCTGAATCAGCCCCGGGAGGGCGACCTGCCGGGAAGCGAGGCTCCCCGGCGCTACTTTGAGTTCCTGCGCACCGGGGATATGGGCTTGCTGACCGAGGTCGTGGCGCACAACCGGCAGGACATTGTCACCCTGGGCACGCTGCTGGCCCACCTGTGCGCGCTGTACGCCCATCCGGAGCGGGAGCAGAACCGGACGGATCTGTTCAGCATGGGCCGGTCGCTGGAGAACCAGGGGGAGCTGGGCGCGGCGCGGGAGCTGTACCGCATCGCGGCGATCCCTGCACCCGCGGGGAGCATCTCGGCGCTGACGGGCAATCCTGTGGCTGCGGAGGCTGCCTGGCGCATGTATCTGCTGGCCCGGAGGAACCGGGACGAGGAGGCCATGCGGCAGATTCTGGAGCAGATGGCGCTGCGGCGGCAGCTGCGGGACAAAATCTATGTGGAGCTGTCCAAGCTCTACGAGCATCGCTACAAAAATTACCGGCGCGCGCTCCGCTATGCGGATCTGGCCGCGCGCTATGTGGAGCCGGGGGAGATGGAGGCGCTGAACCGCCGCCGCGAACGGCTCCGTGCCAAATTGAACAAGGAAAACGGGAGGAAAGACGAGCATGGGTTTTTTTGACAGTATGAAGACCGACAAGCTGGGCAAGCAGGCCTACAACGCCCACGTGCAGGCCAACGATCTGCAGCGCCGTGGCAAGGTGGCCGATGCGAAGGCCAAGTACGACGAGGCGCTGGGGATGTACAAGCAGGCCTACGACGCGGGCTGCCGCAAGACGGGCATCCTGATGTCCTATTCGGTGCTGATGATGCGCAACGGCATGTTCGCCGAGGCCCGTGAGCTGATGAAGGAGGTCAGCGCCATCGGCGGCATGAGCGAGGAGGTGCACTTCGAGCTGCGCATCAACTACTCCATCTGCCTGTGGCGGCTGGGCATCCTCGACAAGGCCATCGAGACCATCGAATACGCGGGCAAGTACGCCAAGAACAGCGCGTACTACAGCTCCATCTGCACCTACTACGTGGAGCGCGCCGCCCAGAGCGGTGCGGACGCGGATTTCGAGGCCGCCCGCGCGCTGTTGGACGAGGCGATGGACTACGACGACGAGGATGCGCCCACGCTGGACAACTACGGCGAGTACTACCGCCAGCTGAGCCTGCGCGAAACGGATCCGCAGCGGAAGGCCGAGCTGCGCAAGTCCGCCGTGGACTGCTACGAGCGCGCCCACAAGCAGAAGCCCGGCCAGATCACCACGCTCTACGCCCT
>JBJEJN010000066.1:0-15518 GCA_051878085.1 Aristaeellaceae bacterium
AAGCCGACGGCCAGCGAGATGCGGGTGCCGTAGACCACGCGGATGAAGTAGTCGCGACCGTGGGCATCCGTTCCGAAGATGTGCGGGAACACGCTCTCGCCGTTTTCGATCTTCTTCAGCTCAGACTTGCCGTACTGGAAGGGAGCGAGGTTGTTGTAGGAGGCGTCCGCCGGACGGCCCGGCTGCACGCCCAGCATCTGGTCGTAGGAGTAGGGCCAGACGTAGGGCAGGATGATGGAGGCCAGGGTGATGATCACGATGATGATCAGGCTCACCGTGGCGACCTTGTTCTTCAGCAGGCGCTTCACGCCGTCCCTGAAGAAGGTGGACGACGGGCGCATCTTGGAGATGTACTCCTTTTCCGCCTCGGTCGCGGGCCGGAAGGCGTCGGGCTCGAGCTGCTGCTGGAGGCTGAAGGGGGTCTTGGCATTCAACATTTCCAGTCGCCTCCTTTATTCAAAGTCGATGCGGGGATCGACAACCTTGTAGAGGATGTCGGTCACCAGGTTCATGATGACGATCAGGGACGCCAGCACGATGGTGGTGCCCATGATCATGGTGTAGTCGCGGTTGATGATGCTGGAGACGAACTGCCGTCCGATGCCCGGCACGGCGAAGATCTGCTCCACCACCATGGAGCCGGTGACGATGAACGCCAGCATCGGCCCGACGTAGGTGAGCACGGGGATCAGGGAGTTCTTCAGCGCGTGGCCGAAGATGATCTTCTGTCCGGACACGCCCTTGGCCCGGGCGGTGCGGATGTAGTCCTGACCCAGCACGTCCAGCATGGAGGATCGGGTCAGGCGGGTAATGTTCGCCATGGGCGACAGCGAGAGCGTCACCACCGGCAGCACCAGGCCCGCCGTCGTGGAGCCGTTGGCCGGGAACCAGCCCAGCTTCACCGACAAAAACAGCAGCATGAATGAGCCCATGATGAACGAAGGCATGGAAATGAAGGCCGTCGTCAGCACCATGATGAACTTGTCCAGCACGGTGTTGCGGCGCAGCGCGGCCACCGCGCCCAGCACCACGCCAAACACCATTGCGATTGCCGCCGCGATGAGGCCCAGCTTGATGGAGGTGCGCATGCCGTCGGCAATGATGTCGTTGACCTGGCGGCCGCGCTGCTTCAGCGACGGGCCGAAGTCAAAGCGCGTGACAACATCCTTCAGATAGGTCACGTACTGCTCGCCCAGGGGCTTGTCCAGGCCGTACTTGGCCTCCAGCGCAGCCTGCGCCTCCTTGGTGATGGCCTTCTCACTCATGAAGGGGCCGCCCGGAACCGCATGCATCACGAAGAACGTGATGGTGATGACGATCCAAATGGTGAGGATCGCCAGAAGCACGCGCTTCAGAATGTAGAACATCGTCTTGGAACTCATCGTCATACCACCTTACACGCCGCTCTCCCCCGTCAGCGCCGGAGGGACCGGCTTTCATTGCGATCCGCGCGCGTCGCGCAGATTCCTTGTAATCATAGCTTTAATTGTACCATCATACGCCGAAGCTTATAAGTTTGTATGCGTTTACTCTATGTTTCATTTTTGTGAATTTATCGTATTTCCAACAATTCCATAGGGTTTTTTTGCGATTTTTGGAAGGTTTGCTGCAAATCCATCGAACAGTGGATCAAGCGAAGGTCAAATGTTAATTTTCAATGCACATTCTGTGCGCATGCTGCTTGCACATTTCGGCCCGGAATCTGCAAGTGTATGCAGTTTCCGGCAAAAAAGCCCGCCCCATTTGCTTGGAGCGGGCCGCAATTCCTTTTGTTGACAGAATCCTCTTCTTTTCTCCGGCAGAGCGGACGCAGTTCTGCGATCGGACTTACCCGTTGGCTCAGCGCCTGAGTCCCTTCGCGCGGCGCTTGGCGATGGCGTTGTAGACCGCCATGGCCACGATGGTCGCGATGTAGGGGATGCACTCCAGCAGCTGCTGCTTGATGGCGGTGTTCTGGAGCACCTGGGCCAGTGCCTTGGTGAAGCCGAACAGCGCGCTGGAGAGCAGGCAGCCCAGGGGATGGCCCTGGCAGAGGTTGTTGGCCGCCAGCGCCACGTAGCCGCGGGCCGCGGAGATGTTCTGGATGAACAGCGTCACCGAGCCCAGCGACAGCAGGCAGCCGGCCAGGCCGATCATCGAGCCGGACAGCGTGGTGGCGACGATCTGGTAGCGCTCGACGTTCACGCCCAGCGAGCTGGCAGCACTCTTGTTGACGCCGATGGCGCGCAGGCGGAAGCCGATGACGGTCTTGTACATGATGACGTACATCACCACCGCCAGCACGAAGGCCGCATAGTCGATGATCGTCAGCGAGGAGAACATGGTGCTCACCACGGGAATGTCCTTGATGACGGGCAGCGTGATCTTCGGCAGGCCCTTCAGCGTGGGGTCGGTCACCGTGCCCTTGGTGTTGAAGACCATGGACAGCAGGAAGGTGGTGAAGCCCAGCGCGAAGGTGTTGATGGCCATGCCCACGATCATCGGTTGGCCCTTGAGCTTGACGATGAAGAAGGACATGATGAAGGTGGTCAGCATCGCAACCGCCATGGCTACCAGCACGGACAGCCAGATGTTGCGCACGAAATACTGGGTGAGGAAGGCGAAGAACGCGCTGATCAGCAGCGTGCCCTCCAGGGCAATGTTGAACACCTTGACCTTGGAGCAGACGCCGGCGCAGAGTGCGACCAGCAGAATCGGCGAGGTCTGTCGGATGACGGTTGCAAATACGGATGCGAGGTACTCGATGCTGATGGTCATGCCTTTCCGACCTCCTTCCAGGCCTTGCGGGACTTGTGGTTCCTCTGTGCGATGCGGATCAGGCGCACGGACATCAGCAGCGTGATGATGCCCTCGATCATGTTGCAGACCTCCACCGGGATGATGGTGCTGCGCTGCATGGCGCTGCCGCCGGTGGACAGGCCCGCCAGCAGGATGGAGGCCACCGCCGTGCCGATGGGGTTGAAGTTGGCCAGCAGCGCCGCGACCATGCCGCTCCAGGCGTAGCCGGTGGTGAAGATCATCTGGTCGATGTAGCGGTACTTCGAGCCCAGCGCCTCGAACGCGCCGCCCAGGCCCGCCATCGCGCCGGAGAGGATCAGCACCAGATACAGCATCCGCCGGGCGTTGATGCCGCCGTAGAGCGCAAAGCGCGCGTTCAATCCGTTCATGCGGGACTTGTAGCCGAAGGTGGTCTTTTTGAACAGGAAGTAGGTGATGGCCACGGCGATCAGCGCGAACACGAAGCCCCAGTGCACCGAGCCGGAGAAGATGGCCGGGATGCGCGCACCGGCCTCGATCTTGCCGGTCTGGATGGCGTTGACGTCCAGGGCGGTGGGATCCTTGACCACGTAGTTGGTCATGTAGCTGGCGAAGTTGTTGGCGATGTAGTTCATCATCAGCGTGGAGATGATGAAGGTGACCTCGAAGCGCTCGTAGAGCCAGCCGGAGAAGGCCGAGTACAGCGCGCCCGCGACGGCAGCGGCGATGATGGCCACGATCACGCGCAGCACGCCCGGCAGCGGCAGGTAGTAGGCGATCAGCGCCGAGCAGAACGCGCCCAGAATCATCTGGCCCTCGCCGCCCATGGCCTCGTAGCCGGATCTCCAGGCGATGCACACCGCCAGACCGCCCATGATGATGGGCGTGGCGCGCTTGAGGGTGTCGTTGATGTAGAAGCTGTTGCCGAACGCGCCGCGGATCATCGCGCCATAGGCGGTGAACACGTTCTCACCGCAGATGATGATGACCACCGCGCCCAGCAGCAGGCTGATCAGCACGGCGACCAGCGGCTGCGAGAAGGAGTCGGCGATATTGCCCAGGGACTTCTTCCAGTTCCGATTCTCATTCATTTTCGATCGAACCTCCCACCATCAGCAAGCCGAGCCGCTTGTCGTCCATGCTGTTGCGCTTGAATTCGCCGTTGATGCGGCCTTCGTAGATGACGTAGATGCGATCCGAGAGGCTCATGATCTCAGTCAGCTCCGAGGAGACCAGCAGCACCGCCGCGCCCTTTTCGCGGCGCTCGATCATGCGCTCGTGGATGGCCTCCATGGCGCCGATGTCCACGCCGCGCGTCGGCTCGCAGCAGATCAGCACCGGCGTGTCCAGGCTCATCTCGCGGGCGACGATCAGCTTCTGTGCATTGCCGCCGGAGAGCTCGCGCATCTTCTGGGTGGACGAGGACGCCTTCACGCCGAAGTCGGAAATCAGCTTGCGCGCGTATTCGCGAATCTTCTTCTGGTGAATCAGACCCCTCCTGGAGAAGGGCTGCTGATCCTCGCGGCACATCAGCGTGTTCTCCTCCAGCATGCCCTCGGTGGCGCTGCCCCAGACGTAGCGGTCCTCGGAGACGTGGGCCAGGCCCGCGTTGCGGATCTCCCGCACCGGGCGGTTGGTCACGTCCTTGCCCTGCACCAGCACCTGTCCGGCGGAGGACTTGGCAAGGCCGGTGATGCAGTTGATCAGCTCGGACTGGCCGTTGCCGGACACGCCCGCAATGCCGACGATCTCGCCTGCGTTGACGTGAATGTCGATGCCCTTGAGCACCTCGCGACCGTCCTCGATGAACTTGAGCCCCTTCGTCTCCAGCAGCGTGCGCGTGGCCTCGATGGGCTTGATGTCGCTGTTGACGATCTGGCGACCCACCATCAGGTAGGCCAGCTCCTCCATGTTGGTGTCTTTGGTCATGCGCTCGGCCACGACCTTGCCCTGCCGCATGACGTACACGCGGTCGGAGACGTTCATGACCTCCTGCAGCTTGTGGGTGATGATGACGATGCTCTTGCCAGCGGCGGCCAGCTGCTTCATGGTCTCCAGCAGCGCGTCCACCTCCAGGGGAGTCAGCACCGCGCTGGGCTCGTCGAAGATGATGATCTCGGCGCTTTGATACAGCACCTTCAGGATCTCCACGCGCTGGCGCAGGCCCACCGGGCAGTCGGCGATCTTCGCGCGGGGATCGATCTTCAGCTGATATTTATCGGAAAGGGCCTGAACCGTCTCGATGGTCTTCTTCATGTCCATGAACGGGCCCCTGTGAATTTCGTTCTTGAATACGATGTTCTCCGCCACGGTCATCTGCTCAAACAGCATGAAGTGCTGCTGCACCATGCCGATGCCCGCAGCCATCGCGTCGGAGGGGGTGCGGAAATGCATAAGCTTTCCGTTTACGTAGATTTCCCCGGAGGTCGGCTTGACCAGTCCGTAGAGAATCTTCATGATGGTGGATTTGCCGGCGCCGTTTTCGCCGACGATGGCGAGGATCTCGCCGCGATTGAGATGGAGGCTGACGTTGTCGTTGGCGCAAAGATTGTCGTACATCTTCACGATGTTTCGCATTTCAAAGATCATGGATATCGCTCCTCGTTCCAATTGAAGGCCTGGATGTGCCGGGCAAAAAGATGTCCGGCGATCGCTCGTCGGCCATTCATTGAAGAACCAGCCCTTTGGAAGGGAGCCAAAGGGCTGGCGAAATGTGGGAATTAGAACTCGTAGTCCTCCATGGCGGGCAGAACCAGAACCAGTTCGCCGGAGACGATCTGATCGACCACGGCCTGGCAGCCGGCGATGACTTCGTCGGTCATGATGTCGGTGTTGCGGTAGTTGCCTTCGCTGGTGATGTGGGTCGCGCCGATACCGCCGTCAGCAAGCTGGGAGACGGTCAGGCCGGTGGTCCATGCATCGTTGAAGTAAGCGTCGATCACCTGCTTCATGGAGACGCCGGTGTTCTTCAGCTGGGCAGAGATGATGTAGGGATTGTCCGGCGTGGTGGCGTCGGCGTCCTGTGCGATGGAGTAGATGGGGGTGCCAGCCTCGGCCAGCTCCAGAGCGGCCTGGAAGATGCCCTCGTTGCCGGCTGCTGCGCCGCCGAAGATGTAGGTCGCGCCTGCGGCGGCCTGCTGCTTGGCGTACTCAAAGGGCAGCGCGGTGTCGGTGTAGCTGTTGGTATAGTTGAAGATGAACTGTGCATCGGGGTTCACGCTGCGAACGCCCTCGCAGAAGCCCCAGCGATACTTGAAGGATCCGCCGCCCTCGAAGCAGCCGATGTAGCCGTACAGCTCGCTCTCCGGGAAAGCCAGACCGGCCATGACGCCCATCAGATAGGCGGCCTGCTCCTCGTTGTAGGAGATGGACATGACGTTCTCGTTGCCAGCGTCGGTGTCGATGACCGCGTAGCTGCACGCATCCGGATACTCGGTGGCCATTTCGTTGGCCAGCTCGCCGGACTGCCAGCCCACGCCGATGATGAGGTCGTAGCCCTCGGCCACGGCGGCGCGGTAGTTGGACTGCCACTCGTCGGTGTCAGAGCACTCCATCAGGCTCAGGGTGTAGCCGTAGGTCTCCTGCAGATCCTTGGCCATATCCACGGCCTGGGTCAGGAACATGTTGGTGCCGACGGGGTCGCAGATGACGGCGACCTTCTCGCCCTCCGCCATTGCGGAGGAAGCCAGAGAAAGAACCAGGGCAAGCACGATCAGGAAAGATGCCAGTTTCTTCATGATACTGTAGCTCCTTTTGAAAAGGTATTTATTCAAAGCCGTGCGGCTTCAAATGCAGCATGAACCGAACATTTCAATTGAAAAAACCACAACTATTCGTATTTATCTTAGCATAGCATGCACGGAATGTCCAGTTATAATTTCGTTGAGCCTTCATATTTTCGTGTTTTTGCACAGGGAACCAACGTTTGCGGCGTTGACGCGGACGGAGACGGCGTGTTACAATGTACAGGATAGAATACACAGCGATTGCCCGCCGCGCGCGGGCATGCGGGAGGAACACCATGAGCTATACCTACGAATATTTCCAGAAATCCGCCGACTATGTCAAAAGCATCGTTCCCTACACGCCGGAGGTGGCCCTCGTGCTGGGCTCCTGCCTGGGCCCGTTCGCGGACACCATCGAGGATCCCATCGTCATCGACTACAAGGACATCCCGAACTTCCTGATCTCCACCGTCGATTCCCACGCAGGCAAGCTGATCTTCGGCACGGTGGCGGGCAAAAAGATTGTCTGCATGTCCGGCCGCTTCCACTCCTACGAGGGCTACGATTTCGAGCAGCTGGTGATCCCGGTGCGCCTGTTCAAGCTTCTGGGCGTGAAGGCCACCATTCTGACCAACGCCGCCGGCGCGGTCAACGAGTCCTACCGCCCGGGCGACATCATGATCGTCAAGGATCACATCAAGCTGGCGGGTCACAGCCCGCTGCGTGGCCGCAACGTGGACGAATTCGGCCCCCGCTTCTTCGATGTGACCCACATGTACACCCCCGCGCTGCGAAAGCTGGCGAAGGACTGCGCCGAGGGCATCGACCTGACCGTGCACGAGGGCGTTTACTACTTCTTCACCGGCCCCCAGTTTGAGACCCCCGCCGAGATCCGCGCGGTGCGCATTCTGGGTGCGGACGCGGTGGGCATGTCCACCGTCACCGAGGCCCTGACCGCAGCCCACTGCGGCATGCCGCTGATGTGCCTGAGCGTGATGACCAACATGGCCGCAGGCGTGCTGGACCGCCCGCTGACCAACGACGAGGTGGATGAGACCGCCAAGACCATCGCCACCCGCTTCAGCGCCTACGTGACGAAGATCATCGGCCGCATCGGGGAGGTCGAGCTGTGAAGAGACTGTTTGTAAACGCCGGAATTCTGGCCTGGAAAAACGATTCCTTCTACTATATTGAAAACGGCTGTCTGGGCGTGGACGGCGACACGATCTGCTATATCGGTGCGGATCGCCCGGCGGAAAACTACGACGATGTGCGCGACATGACGGGCCGCCTGCTGATGCCCGGCCTGATCAACTGCCACTGCCACAACGGCATGACCCTGCTGCGCGGCGTGGGCAGCGACCTGCCGTTGCAGGAGTGGCTGTTCGACAAGATGATCCCGGTGGAGAACCGCATGACCGCCGAGGACATCGCCGCAGGCAATGAGCTTGCCATGATGGAGCTGATCGCCTCGGGCGTGACCTCCTTCTGTGATATGTACATGGAGGCCCAGACCGCCATCGCGTCCAACGAGCGCATCGGCATGAAGATGAACGTCTGCCGCGTGGTGCAGAGCTTCGACCCCAACGAGCGCGTGGAGGACTGCTTCCGCATCCCCGAGTCCATCGAGCTGTTTGAGAAGTACAACGGCGCGCAGAACGGTCGCGTGCGCATCGACTTCGCCGTGCACGCGGAGTACACCGCCACCACCCACATCATCCGCGCCTACGCCGACCGCTGCCGCCCCTACATCGAGAAGGGCGCGCGGATGCAGGTTCACCTGTCCGAGACGCAGAAGGAGCACCGGGAGTGCATCGAGCGCCACGGCATGACCCCGGCGGAGTGGTTCCTGGACACCGGTATCTTCGACGTGCCCACGGGAGCGGCCCACTGCGTGGCGGTCACCCCCCGCGACATGGAGATTCTCAAGGAAAAGGGCGTGAGCCCCATCCACAACCCCACCAGCAACCTGAAGCTGGGCAGCGGCTTCGCGCCCATCCCTGAGATGCTGGACATGGGCATCAACGTTGCCCTGGGCACCGACGGCGCGGCCAGCAACAACAACCTGAACATGTTCGAGGAGATGCACCTGGTGGCGATCATGCACAACGGCTACCGCAACGACGCGGTGATCATGAAGCCGGAGCAGGTGCTGAAGATGGCCACCATCAACGGCGCGAAGCTTCAGGGCCGCGACGACACCGGCTGTCTGGAGGTCGGCAAGAAGGCGGACATCATCGCCATCGACTTCCGTAAGCCGCACCTCTACCCCAACTTTGAGCCCATGGCGCTGCTGGTCTACTCCGCCCAAGCGAGCGACGTGTGCATGACCATGGTGGACGGAAGGATCCTCTATGAGGACGGCAAGTTCCTCACCCTGGATCCCGAGACGGTAATGAACAACGCGAGAGCCGCCGTGAAGCGGCTGTACGGGGAGGCAGAATAATGGAGAGAGCAGACAAGGGCCTTGCATTCATGCTGCAATATGAAAACGTCGCCTGGTACGATTCCGGCGAGGTGCGCATTCTGGACCGCCGCGTGTATCCGCGCAGGGTGGAGTTCGTCACCTGCCGCACCTATCAGGAGGTTACCCAGGCCATCACCGACATGGTGACCCAGAGCGCAGGCCCCTACACCGCCGCCGCCATGGGCATGGCGCTGGCCGCCTACGAGTGCCGGAACATGAGCGCCGAGCAGCAAATCGCCTATCTGGAGAAGGCTTCCTACACGATTTCCCACGCGCGTCCCACCACCGTGGAGCGCATGAAGCTGGTCACCGAGGGCAGCCTCGCCGCGGCGAAGCAGGCCATCCTCGAGGGCCGCGACGTATCCCAGGCCATCGTGGACAACACCGTGGAGTCCAACAACCTGCGCTACAGCAAGATCGAGAAGATGGCCCACTATCTGGTGGACATGTTCCCCAGCAACGGCGCGGTCATGACCCAGTGCTTCGGCGAGACCATCGTCGGCCAGATGCTGAAGGTGGCGAAGCAGCAGGGCAAGAACATCCGCCTGTTCTGCCCCGAGACCCGTCCCTACTTCCAGGGCGCGCGCCTGACCGCCACCGTCTGCCACGACATGGGCTTCGATGTAACCGTCATCACCGACAACATGCCCGCCTTCGTAATGCAGAAGGAGAAGATCGACGTGTTCACCTCCGCAGCGGACGCGATCTGCCTGGACGGCCACGTGGTCAACAAGGTCGGCACCTTCCAGATCGCCATCGTGGCGAAGTACATGGGCGTGCCCTACTTCGTCACCGGCGCGCCGGACAAGGGCCATCCCACCGTGGACACCATCAACATTGAGATGCGCGACCCCGACTTCGTGCTCCAGGCCATGGGCGTGAAGACCGCCTGCGACGGCGTGAAGGGCTACTACCCCAGCTTCGACATCACGCCTCCCCACCTGGTCAGCGGCGTTGTGACCGACGCGGGCATCTTCTCCCCCTACGATCTGCACCGCTACTTCGCCTCCGGCAACGAGGGCGAGTACGGCCAGCGGGATCTCTGCGTCTGACGGCACGGCCGTCGGCGAGCATGCTGCCGCGCTGATGCGACGGATTCCACGGCGCTATGGCAGCGCCTTGAATCCTTCCTTGCAGCTTCTGCGGGGCAATAATTCCATACCGACGTTCTTGCCGGCCATTGACGCAAGCCGGCAAGAACTGTGTTTTGTTGAAGAGGGAAGTTTCCCTTTGAACGCTTTACTTTTGGAGGAATCTCTGATGTACAATCCGAACGAGAAGGGCTTTTCGACCAACCAGATTCATGCGGCGCGCCCCGAACCCGTGGGCCCCGCGCCGCTGGCGACCCCCATCTACCAGACCTCGACCTACATCTTCGCCGACACCCAGCAGGGCGCAGCCCGCTTCGCCGGTGAGGAGGAGGGCTACATCTACACCCGCCTGCACAACCCGAACGCGGACGAGGCCGCCGCGCGCATCGCCTGTCTGGAGGGCGGCGAGGCCGGCATGCTGACTGGCTCGGGCATGGGCGCGATCACCGCGACCCTCTGGACGCTGCTCAAGTCCGGCGACCACATCCTGTCCGACTGCACGCTCTACGGCTGCACCTACGCGCTCTTCACCGAGGGCCTGCCCCGCTTCGGCGTTGAGACCACGCTGGTGGACTTCTGCGACCCCGAGGCCATCCGCCGCGCCATGCGCCCGGAGACGAAGGTGGTCTACTGCGAGACGGCCACCAATCCCGACCTGAAGATCATCGACATCGAGATGGTCAGCCGCATCGTGCACGAGATCAACCCCGAGGTCATGCTGATGGTGGACAACACCTTCGCCTCCCCCTACCTCGTGCAGCCGCTGAAGCTGGGCGCGGATATCGTGGTGCACAGCGCGACGAAGTACTTAAACGGCCACGGCGACGTGATCGCGGGCGCGATCATCACCAAGAAGGAGCTGATCGACCAGATCATCCCCTGCGGCCTGAAGTACATGACCGGCTGCGCCATCGGGCCGTTTGATTCCTTCCTGATCACCCGCGGCCTCAAGACCCTGGACGTGCGCATGGACCGCCACTGCGCCAACGCGCTGAAGGTCGCCCGCTTCCTGGAGGGCCACCCGGCGGTGCGCCGCGTGTGCTATCCCGGCCTGGAGAGCCATCCCCAGCACGAGCTGGCCAAGCGCGAATACCAGCACGGCGGCTTCGGCGGCATCATGTCCTTTGAGCTGAAGTGCGGCCGTGAGCGCGCCGCCGAGTTTGCCAACGGCCTGAAGCTGTGCACGCTGGCGGTCAGCCTTGGCGACGCGATCACACTGATCGAACACCCCGCGAGCATGACCCACAACACCTACACCATCGAGGCGCTGGCGGAGATCGGCATCAGCGAATCCCTGCTGCGGCTGTCGGTGGGACTGGAGGACCCGGACGACCTGATCGCCGATCTGAAGGCGGAGCTGGACAAGATTGAGGTGGAATAATATGGATTACAAGAAGCATCTGGTTGAAATGGCCAGGAAGGCCTACGCGGACAAGATGTTCGCCGCCACCAGCGGCAACCTGTCCATCTACGACCGGGAGAACGGGCGCATGTACATCACGCCCGGCTCCTATCCCTACGAGATCATGACTCCCGAGGACGCGATGGTCATCGACCTGGACGGCAACATCCTGGAGGGTGTGCACAAGCCCTCCTCCGAGTGGCGCATGCACGCGGCGGTCTACCGCAGCAACGAGACGGTGAACGCCATCGTGCACACCCACTCGCCCTACGCCACCGCTTTCGCCATCAACAACATGTCCATCCCGGTGGTGCTCTACGAGATCGCCTTCTTCCTGGGCGGGGACATCCCCTGCGCCGAGGGCGCGCTTCCCGGCACCGACGCGGTGGGCGAGAACTGCGTGAAGGTGCTCAAGGACCGCTACGGCTGCCTGATGGGCAACCACGGCGCGCTGGCGGTGGGCGACACGCTGGATCGCGCCTACACCCGCGCGGTGTACATCGAGGACGCCGCCAAGGCGTACTCCATCGCGCTGAGCCACGGCCCGGTGAAGGTCATCGACCGCGCCGACGTGCAGAGGATGCTCGGCAAGTGACGCACGGCTTCCATCAAGCCGCGTCCGGCAAATCAAAACAGGGAAACCCGGTTCAGATTCTTTCTGAACCGGGTTTCCCTGCTTCCGAGAGTCTTGTACCGCCGCATCCGGCGGCTTCAGCGCTCAGTGATGCATGATTTCGGAGATTGCGTCCATGATCTTGTCATGGCAGCCTCCGCAGCCCGTCGAGCAGTGGGTGATCTGCTGTACCTCATGGAACATCTTCTCCAGATCATCGAAGGACGACGCCTTGTGCATCGCGTCCTCGACGTCGAAATAGGAGACCTGCTTGCACTTGCAAATGACTCGGTTTTCCATACTAATTCCTTCCTTACAATGCGTTCTTATGAATGTGCATTCCGCTGTATAAATTATACTACCTTATCCTCCGCATTTCAAGCAAATCCTGAATTTCATCGGAAAAGATGCGCCCTTCCAGCCGCAGTCTCTCCCCTGCCCCGCAGCTGCCGCCCTCTGCGCGTCACCCTAAAGGACCCGACCCCGGCGCGGTCTCAGACCAGGCTGGTGGAATTGAGCAGCTTGTTGCTGACAATGCCCAGGCCCACGGAGAACAGCGCGCCGCCCGCCAGGCACAGCAGCACGTTCAGCATCGTGGAATTCAGCGGGGTCATCATGGGGATCATCATGAAGAACAGCATGCTGGTGCACAGCGATCCCACCAGAGAGAACCAGGTCCTCTGCCTGCCGATCACGCTCCAGAGCAGGTCGATGGGAACCAGCACCGCCACGAGTAGCAGCTTCGACAGCATGCACATCACCACGCCGGGGACGCTTACGGAACCCAGATCGAAGGGCAGTCCGGCGATCGCGCCGCCGACCATTGCGCCCGCGAAGAAGCCCAGGAACATCAGCATGCCGCACACAGTGCACACCAGCGTCTTGGAGGCCACGTAATCGCCCTTCCTTGCGCGGATGGCGAACAGGTTCTTCGCATAGCCGCTCTTGAAGTCCTCCGTAACGAAGATGCCGACCAGCACGGCCATCAGGAAGTAGAGCATGTTGATGTTGCACATGCCGATCATGCCCATGCCGCCCTCGCCGCTGACTGTGCCGATGATCTGCCAGACGCTGTCGAAGCCCTCTACGACGGTCTCCACACCGGTCTGCGGGTCGATGCGGACGCTTCCGTCCATCATCGTGGTCATCACCAGAATCAGAATGGGCATTGCGACGCAGATCCCGATCAGGATGTAGACGAAGGGCAGGGTGAACATCCTGCGGAAGTCCACCTTCAGCATGCGCCTTGTGCGCTTCGCAAGGGATTTCGTGTTCATGTCAGCGCGCCTCCTTCATCAGGTCGATGTAATATTCCTCCAGGCCGATCCGCGCGGTCTGAATCTCGCGCACCAGTATGCCGTTTTCATACAGGAAGCGGACGATTTCCTCGGGGCTCTCTGCGCCGTAGACGCGGATTGCGCCGCCCTCGTCCTGCTCCACCCGGGCGTAGTGGCAGCCCAACAGCGCACTGGTTCGATTGGGCTCCCGCACCCGCAGGGAGACGTAGGTGCGGCAGTCGGCCGCAAGCTCCGCAGCGGTCATCTCCCTGATCATCTTTCCGCTGCGGACGATGCCGTAGTGCGTGGCGATCTTCTCCAGTTCGCCTAGGATGTGGGAGGAGATCACGACCGTGCAGCGGCGGTTCCGGGTCACGTCCGTCAGCACCTCGCGCATGATGCGCATGCCGTCGGCGTCCAGGCCGTTGATTGGCTCGTCCAGAATCAGCAGGCCCGGCTTTCCCAGCAGGGCCATGGCGATGCCGATGCGCTGCTTCATGCCCAGCGAACAGTTCTTGAATTTGTTGGAGGCTGCGCCCTCCATCCGCACCAGCTTGAGCACCCGGGCGATCTCCTCCTCCGGGTTTTTGAGGCCCAGATTCGCCGCCTGCAGCTTCATGTTGTTCCACACGCTGGCGTTGGGGTAGCAGCCGGGCGCTTCGATCAGCACGCCGATCCTTGCACGCACATCTGCATCCGTGTAGTCCTTGCCGAACAGATGGATGCTGCCGCCGCTGGGCTGGAGCAGGCCGCAGATCAGCTTCTCCGTGGTGGACTTGCCTGAGCCGTTTTCCCCGATGAAGCCATAGATCGCACCTGCGGGCACGGTCATGTTCAGGCCCTTCAAGGCCTGCTTCTGGCCGAAATTCTTCGTCAGGCCTCGAATTTCAATCGCATTCATTTTCTGCGCACCTCCTTAATAGACGTCGCACCGGGAGAGGATGCGGGTGCCGAGCAGCGTGTAGATCACCGACCAGATCAGGGAGACCGCCAGGCACACGACCAGGGTCAGCAGGTTGCTGGACAGGCAGGCGTAGACCGACGAGCCGTACAGGAAGATGTTCAGCACGGAGCTGTTGCCGAGGATGGCTGCCGCGCCGATGATCAGGATGCCCGTGCCGAAGAAGAAGGACGAGGCGATGGAGACGCCGAAGTAGCGGCGGAAGATGACGTTCAGGAAGGTGTACAAGCTGGCCCAGCCGAAGCTCATGATCATCTTTCCGAGAATGGCAAAGATCAGGGAACCGATGTTTCCATCGAAGGAGGCTCCGGTGAGCAGACCCGCCGCCACCGCGCCGATCAGGTAGGTGATGCACATGCAGGCCATGGAGAATGCGCCGACCAGCGCCTTGGAGATCATGTAGTCCTGCTTCTTTGCGTGGGTGGTGAACAGCTGCTTGACGTAGCCGCTCTTGTAGTCGTGGCCGATGAAGATGGAGACCATGATGCCGCCGAAGATGAACACCATGTTCATGTTGGCATATTCGCCGATGGTGTGTACCACGTACAGCGGGGCATCTGCGGCGATGATCTGCCAGGTGTTCGTGTACATCAGGCCTTCGGAGGTTCCCAGAATCATCGCAGGGATGACGGCGGCGATGATCAGAAAGATGTAATACATGGGCGTGTGGAACAGGCGGTAGAAGTCCACGCCCAGCATGCCCCGGATGCGCCGTCCGAAGCTGGGAGATTCGAATTTCAGTTCGCGTGCCATGTTATCGCACCTCCTTCTTCGACATCAGCTCGACGTAGTATTCCTCCAGGCCGATTCGGTTTCGCGTGATCTCGCTGACCGCGTGGCCGTTTCGCATCAGATGATCGACGATGTCCTCGGAATCGTCCACGTCGTAGACGCGCAGCAGGCCATCCTCCGCGCGCACGTCTGCGTAGCGCGCCTCGAGCGCCCGCCTTGCGCCCTGCATGTCCTTTGTCCTGAGCGACACGAACACCCGCGCCCGGCCTTCAAGCTCCGCTGCCGAGAGCTCCATGATCATCCTGCCCTGGCGAATGATTCCGTAGTTGGTGGCGATTTTTTCCAGCTCGCCCAGGATATGGGAGGAAATCAGCACGGTGCAGTGATACTTCTGCGTGATCTCCACCAGAATTTCACGCATGATGCGCATGCCGTCGGCGTCCAGGCCGTTGATGGGCTCGTCCAGGATCAGAAGCGCGGGATTGCCCAGCAG
>JBJEJN010000067.1:0-15510 GCA_051878085.1 Aristaeellaceae bacterium
TATTGTTTCGGATTTATTACCATTATATCAAGATGATATTCTTTCAGAACAGACAAAACAAGATATAGATAAGCATATAAGTCAATGCGAAAGTTGTAAAAAAGATTTGAATGAAATGAGAATGCAGATTAATATCAAATCTGCAAATAGTGAAATAAAGAATAACCCATTAAAGAAAATTAGATTTTATCAAAAAATACAGGTGATTTTAGGCGCTATTATTGCTTTTTTCTTGGGAATGTGTCTGCCAATTGTCAGAGTTATGATTACTATTATAGGATATGATGAGATTCCTGATTATTATCTTGCTCGGTTAAAAATAGCGTGGCATATTGGATTATTAAAAATGGGTATTTCAGGCATTATTATATGTGCTTTATATCTTGTTACTGTATTGCTTGTTAAGAAGCTGGTTAGTAAGCGTAAATAACCGGAGCGAAGCGGAGACGATTGAACTTTGAGACACGGATGTGTCTCGAAAAAATAAGAGATATCTTTCGATATCTCTCATTTTTTAACGTCCACTACCTGATCCAAAAGCGCCGTCATGACGCTTTCATCCTCCAGATCAGCAATGCTGTGCAGCTCCACGCCGAGCAGATGAAGATCGGTCTTGAGCCGATCCATAGAATCCTTGGACGGTTCGAGCGTATAGCGCTTGTACGCCCTCCTGCCGGCGCATTCGCCGTTCACCACGCGCAGCTCCATGATGAAGTTCGGATAGCCGTCCACGTAATTGGAAGCCTTCACTTCAACGCCATACACGCCCATCTGATACTTGCCGTCAGGAAGCGGTTCATACCTGTTGTCCAGCACGGAAGCGGAGCTGATCGCATTGTTCATAGAATCCATGTAATCCTCGCCGTAGCTCTCAAAAAATCCCATTCTTCCACTCCTTCTCTCACTTGATCGCCTCGTTAAAGGCCTTGATGAACTCCGCCGCATTCAGCGGAAGCGTCTCGGGCAGCTTGCCCGTCTTGTCCCCTGCGTTCCAGTAGGCGCTGGGCTTGGTTTCCAGCACGCGGCGCTCCACGCCGTCCTTGTCCTGCACGCTGTGTGCGTACATGATGATGTCACAGCTCGGAACGATCACCTTGTTCGCCTGGCCGGACATCGACACATCGTAGCGCGTGTAGGAACCGGTGCGAGTCTTGACCTCGGTTCCATCCGCATGGCTCACGTAAATCACGCCCAGATCGAGGGACTTGTACGCCTGCATCGCGGTATTGAACTCGGTGCGCACCATGTTCCAGCCCTTGCCGTAATCCAAATCCGACGGGTGCTTCAGACCGTTCTTCTTGCAGACATAATCCGCACAGAACTGGTAGATGTTGTCGATGGTATCAAACACCAGAGGCTTGTACGGACACTTGCCTGCCTTCACCAGATCGCGCAGCTCCTTATAGGTTTCGATGAAGGTCTCCCAGCCATCGATGCCCACACGATAGACCGAAAGATTGCTCAGGCCGGTCTCGCTGTCCAGAAAGAGCGCATTCTCAAACCCGGAACAAAAGGTGCTCTTTCCGATCTTCGGATCGCCGTAGATCAGCGTAATCTCGTCCTCGAATCGCTTCGCCTTGGACGTCTTTTCCTTTGGCAATAACATGTTCTCACTCCTGTCTCAGTTCTTCATTCGGTTCCCTGTATTCGTACATTGCCTCCGCTCCGGATTCACCGGTGCAGAGCGGCAAATAAGGGCAGGTTCCATAGTTGCTGCATGCGTGGCTGTGGCGGTACACGCGGCCTCGAGCGGCGTTCCTGTCCGCCTGCTGAACCTCGTACCACATCTGCCGTTCAAAGTCGCTCAGGTCATCCTCCGACCTGTACAGCCGCGTCTCGTAGAAGTAAAACTCCGGCCTCGCGAGGTAATCCGCCTTCATGCGCTCCACAAAGGCGTCCACCGTCTCGCCCTGCCGCCTTCGCAACGCGGGCTTCTTCAGCACCCGATAGATCACGCCGACCGGCTTGAAACCGATTCGCTTTGCTGCGAGCATGTACAGCGTGATCTGTGAATCCACATACAGGCGATCAAAGTAGCTCTTGTCGATCTGGCCTGCGGTCTTGTACTCCACAATCCAGTCCTGACCATCGATGTGTGCGATTGAATCGATCTTGCCGCACAGCTGCTTCTGCCTGCTGCTACGCATCCCGCGCTTCGTCGGGAAGCGCAGCTGCATATGAAACAGAAACTCCGGCTCCGCATCCTCAAAGGGAGCGTAACAGTTGAAATAGCCGCCGAGCATCGCCTCTACCGTGCCGCGCATCACCTCCTGTGCCTCCGCGTCCTCCGTGCTGGACGGAAAGTTGAACTCAAGCGCTTTCAGCGCCTCCTCGACGCTCCAGGTCTCGATTCCGCGATGCACCGCCGTTCCGATGTTCAGCGCGTCCCTGCGACCGATGGGAACCAGGCAATCTCGATAGCGGAATCGCTCCTTCATCGGACAGGCCTGGTACGTTTTCAGCCTCGAATTCGTCCAGATGTCATTGCGCATTTCTGCTCCTCTCCAGGCCCTTCAGATACTTCCGAAACGCCTCCTCGTGCATCAGCGTCTTACTGCCGATTCGGATATGCGCCACGTTCGGCACTACGTTGTCGTGCACGAAACAATAACTCACACCCAGAATCTCGGCAGCCTCCGTGATGCCGATGTACTCCTTCTGTCGTTTCTGCTTCTTCTCCATGTCGGCCTCCGTTTCTGGCTCGGACAATCAGTCTACATATTGTAGACTTACGTCGCAAAAAAAAGCTCATCAACAGTAACCCCGTAATACCTCGCCAGTTTCTGCTTCACATCATCAGCGGGTATACGCTGTCCGTTCTCGTAATTCGAGATTGCGCTTTTCGTGATTCCGCAAGCAATTGCGACTTCATCCATCGTTCTGCTCCCACGCAAAGTACGCAGCCTCTTTCCGATTGCCGTCGAATCCATATCGCATCCTCCTTTCGTTGAGAATAGTATACAATATGTATATACAAAAGTCAACATATCGTATATGACTTTTGTATTACAAACTGTTGACAAAAGTATACATTCCGTGTTATTATGAACTTGGGGTGAGAAGTATGGCAAATATTGGAAAGATGATTACTCTATGCCGAAAACAGCGCGGTTACACACAAGACGATCTCGCAAAAATGCTGAATTGTACAAAACAGGCAATCAGCCATTATGAGACAAACCGCAGACGTCCGGATTACGAGACGCTCGAAGCAATTGCGGATGTATTGAACGTCCCAATGGCTTTCTTCCTCAGTGATCTTGAAAAGAAGGAAGAACTTGAAAAAATATATGCAACCTATACTGACGCTTCACACTCGAATGCCGTGCGCATTCCGGTACTCGGAAACATTCCAGCTGGAATTCCAATCGAAGCCGTCGAGGACATAGAGGACTGGGAAGAATTGCCAAAGAGCATGACTCGCGGAGGAAAAGAGTATTTTGGACTATCTGTAAAAGGAGACAGCATGGAGCCAGAATACAGAAATGGAGATGTACTCATCCTTCAAAAACAGAATTCATGCGAGACTGGAGACGATTGTGCCGTGATGGTCAACGGGGATGACGTCACCTTCAAGCGTGTTCGCCGCAGCGAAAAGGGCATCACACTCCAGCCACTCAATCCCGCCTACGATCCGATGTTCTTCTCCAATGAAGAAATCATGTCCCTGCCGGTTCGGATCATTGGAGTTGTGGTTGAAATCAGAAGAAAGATCAGAAAATAGAAATGATTGTTTGGGGTGTATTGTATTGGGCAATTGGAAAGGAAACGTATACTATCCAGATAATTACAGAGAGATGGCAAAACTCCTATCTCCGAGAGAATTTACTGAATATCTCGCATCGTGCACCGAATACGAACTAAACCCAAATAAACCAAGAATAAGAAAGGGCATAATATACCACAAAAGAATTATAGACGTATTCTATAAAACTATAAACGAATATGGTATGGAGGAATTGTTCAAACAAGAAGGATATGTAATTAAATACAAATATTTTGCAAAATCTCTGCTCCTTCGGGAAAACCAAAATCCTTCAATTGATTGCATAGCAATAGTCCGGCTCAAATATACAAGAGAAGTTTTGTTCTACTTGCTCCCGAGAGACTTAAAACAACTCGGAATCATAGATGCCGACAATGCGGATAATGAGTTTCGATGCGCAATGAACTACGAAGAACTATCCGAACTTCTAAATTCGCAATACAAAACAGTGCTAGAAAGTCGCGAGGATTTCATAAGTAGCGATTCTTATATCTATCTAAAAGGAGGAATACCATGACCACCCAAGAACGCTTCGATGACATCATAGAAAACCTGCTCCAGCTCTCCAACAACCTGAAGCAATGCCGCGTCTGCGTATATTATGACCCGTACTACGATAATAAAAAGACCTATTTCGGAGCCAGGGCAAAATCCCAGGAAGAAGTAGATGCAGAAGTCATGAAGTATGCGGAGGAACATCCGGTTTCGTAAGGAGGTGATCTCATGCCCCCAAAGAAAGCCAAACGCGCAGATGGCAGATATACCGCGTACATTACGCTCGGATATGACGAAAACGGAAAACGAATTCGCAAAGTATTCTATGGCAAGACACAACGCGAAGCCACTCAAAAGCGCGATGAATATCTAAAAGGGATTGCAGTAAACTCAGATGCCCGGACGATGACCGTTCGCCGCTGGACAAATACCTGGCTGGAGCGATATTCCCGAGGCGGGTACAGAAATCAGGAAAACAACAGGTCAATCGTCCGCGTATTCCTCGACTACCTCGGAGACAAGGCCGACAGACCCATCGGCGAGCTGATCCCGGCGGACGTGCAGGGCTTTGCCAAGAGCATGGGGCAGCGCTCAAAGAGCCATGTGGACAAGGTAAAGTACGTCACAGGCCAGCTTTTCAAGACCGCGATGAACAATGGCTTCATCACCAAATCACCCTGCGAGGGTGTAGTATGGGACTACGTGAAGGACGGCGCGCGTGAGGCTCTGAGCGAGGATGTAGTACGCGCAATCACGGAGGGCTGGCAGGAGCACAGCGCCGGTGTCTGGGCCATGCTCGTGCTCTACGCAGGTCTGCGGCCCAGCGAGGCTTTCGCCCTACGCGCGGAAAACATCTCTGAGGCTGAGATCAAAGTCACGGACGGCAGCCACTTCGAGCATGGGCAGCTCGTCATCATGCCCGGTCAGACGAAATCGGCGGCGGGTCAGCGATCCATACCGATCCTGCCGCCGCTACGGCCCGTGATCGAGACGCTGCCGAAGGAAGGTCTCGTCTGCACCAGCACGCGGGGCCTGCCGGTCTCCCAGAGCGCATACAAACGCAACTGGACGGCGTTCTGCAACAAGCTGGGCATCCATACGGATATGTACAGCCTACGCCACACCTTCTGCTCCATGCTCTATGATGCGGGCGTGGACGTGAAAACTGCCCAGTATCTCATGGGCCACGCAGACCTGGAGGTCACGATGAAGATTTATACGCACCTATCAGAGAAGAAGAAACAACGCTCATACGACGCTCTTTTTGATTATTTTGAGTAGTGGCAGTCAAATCGGCAGTCAATTTCTCTAATATATCCTGCAAATACGCAATATTAAGTCAAAAATCATCAACCTCCGACTCTGAAGGCCGCGCGTTCGAGTCGCGCATGGCACGCCAACATGAAAGCCCCTGAAAATACGCGAAAACGCCGTGTTTTCAGGGGTTTTTGCTATGTCGGGAAGCGGGAATGCGGGTGTTATTCTATGTTAAGTTACGCGCATAAAGGGCTGGATTTACTACACATTTCGAGAAGAGCGTAGTTAATTTTGTAGTAAAAATGCGAGCCAGGGGCTGGATTCAGAGAATACAGCCCTACATTCTTGACGCAGCTGCTGTCCTCCTCACTGGTGGTCGGCCCACAGGCAGTCGGTGAGCTCCATGCAGCTGAAGCGCGCCTCGAAGGAGGAATTCTCCGGGGAGCAGGCGTACACACCGAAGCGGATCCTGCCCGCGCCCCCGTGGAGGTGGCAGATGCGCATCTGCTGGAAGCGCACGCCGTCGGCGGAGCACTCGATGCAGTAGTCGGCCTCGCGGCGGCTCAGGCGGTACCACATGCTGCGCACCGAGGCCGGGATGTCCGAGGTGGCCCAGTCGGAGTAGCCACGGTTGGTCACCACGCTGCCCAGGCGCTGGTACTCCGCGTTCTCATACTCAATCGAGGCCTTCAGCCAGTTCTCGCTGTCCAGATACACGGCGATACCGCACTGGTCGAAGCGGTGCCTGCTGTCGAAGTCCGTGCGCACGGTGAAGGAGAAGCGCGTCTCCTCCGTCTCCATCTGGAGAACCGGCGCGTTGTCGTTCTGAAAGCCGTAGTAGGTGCGCTGCCAGAGGTCGGTGCCCGGCTCGGTGGTGATGCGGATCTCCTCTGGGGAGATGGAGAAGATGCGGGGCGGGCGCGTCCATTGAAGAAGCGAGGTGTCGAAGCGCATGGAAAAACCTCCTGCCATCCGTTTTGCATCCATTCTAGCAGCTCCGGTGCGAAATGTCGAGCCTTTTTCATTTATATATTTGTATATCCGCTGCATTTTCAGGCATATATTTTATTCAACAGAGCCGATAATACGAATTAAGTTATAAAATCTTGAATGCAAATCAGAAAATTGTAGAGAAATCGTGCGGAATTCATGGCATAATGGAGATACAGAACTGTTGGAATGGATCGCAAGCGGAACGAAGCTGTGAAAAGGAGCGCGGGTATGAGCGAGCTTTTGAAAATGGTTGGCATCGGCAAGAGCTTCGGCCCGGTGCGGGCGCTGGACAAGGTCGATCTCAGCCTGAATGCGGGCGAGGTGCTGGCGCTGATGGGCGAAAACGGCGCGGGCAAGTCCACGCTGATGAACATCCTGTCGGGATCGCTGGTGCACTACGAGGGCGAGATCTACATCGACGGCAAGCTGGAGCACATCGGCAGCCCCATCGTCGCCCGGGAGCTGGGCATCGCCAAGATTCACCAGGAATTGCAGATGGTGAAGGAGCTCTCCATCGCCGAAAACATGTTTATGGGCCGTGAGAAGGCCAACAAGCTGGGCTTTGTGGACAAGCGCGCCCAGGAGCAGGAGGCGGAGAAGTACCTGCGCCTGCTGGAGCTGGATCTGAGCCCGAAGCGGCCGCTGAAGACGCTGCGCGTGGGCGAACAGCAGATGGTGGAGATCGCCAAGGCGATTTCCCTGAACGCGCGCATACTGATCATGGATGAGCCCACCTCGGCCATCTCCAAGGCGGAGACGGAGCAGCTGTTCCGCGTGATCCGCCGGCTCTCGGCCGAGGGCGTGGGCATCATTTACATCACCCACCGCATGGAGGAGGTCTTTGAGATCGCCGACCGGCTGACGGTGCTGCGCGACGGCCAGTACATCGGCAGCGTCAACGCCAAGGAGACCGACCGCAACCAGATCATCTCCATGATGGTTGGCCGGGAAATCACGGACATGTACCCCAAGGAGACGGTGCCCATCGGGGACGAGGTGCTGCGAGTGGAGCATCTGAACTTCAAGACCCGCCCGGGCTCCTCCAGCCGCCCGCTGACGGACGTTTCCTTCAACCTGCGCCGGGGCGAGGTGCTGGGCATCGCGGGCCTGCTGGGCGCGGGCCGCACGGAGATCTGCGAGTGCCTCTTCGGCGTGCATCCCGCCGGCACGACGGGTCAGATCTACATCGACGGCAAGCCGGTGAGCATCAAGTCGCCCCGCGACGCCATCGATCAGGGCCTTGCCTTCGCCACGGAGGACCGCAAGGGCAAGGGACTGGTGCTGCTGAGGTCCATCGGCGAGAACATGTCGCTGCCGCTACTCAAGCGCTTCACGAAGGGGCTGTTCATGGACACCTCGGCGGAGAGGAAGGAATGGGACGTGCAGATGCAGGGCATGCGCATCAAGGCGCCCAGCGTCAAGACCCTCTGCCAGACCCTCTCCGGCGGCAACCAGCAGAAGGTGGTGCTGGGGCGGTGGATGATCACCCACCCCAAGGTGCTCTTGCTGGATGAGCCGACCCGCGGCATCGACGTGGGCGCGAAGGCGGAGATCTACCAGATGATCTCCAAGCTCGCCGGCCAGGGCATCGGCATCATCGTCATATCCTCGGAGCTGCCGGAGATCATCGGCATCTCCGACCGCATCCTGACCCTCTGCGAGGGCCGGATCACCGGCGAATTCACCAAGGAAGAGGCCACGCAGGAGAAGCTGCTGTACGCCGCGACGCTCAGAGAGGAGGATCCCGCATGAGTCAGAACCGACCTGTTTCCCAGAAGAAGTTTCATCCGAAAGAGTTTTTTCTGCGGTCGCAGAGCTACATCGCGCTGATCGCCCTGTTCATCATCGGCTCGCTGGTGTGCGTGCGCAACGGCCGCAACATGTTCCTGAGCGTCACGAACATCATGAACCTGCTGCGCGCGGTGTCCGAGACGGGCATCCTCGCCATCGGCATGACCATGATTATCCTGCTGGGCGACATCGACCTGTCCGTCGGCTCGGTGGTGGGTCTGGTTTCCACCGGCTCCGCCGCGCTGATGGTGCACAACGGCCTGGGCTTCGTGCCCACGGTGCTGATCTGCCTGGGCATCGGCGTCGTCTACGGCCTGTTCAACGGCTTCGTCGTCACCCGCATGAAGATTCAGGCCTTCGTCGTGACGCTGGCTTCGATGAACATCGCCCGCGGACTTGCGCGACTGTGGTCCGGCGGCGCGGGCATTCCGCTGACCTACGGCAAGGGCCCCGGCCTGGCTGCGCCGGAGTTTGAGATTCTCTGCACGCGCCTGGGCGGCGTGGTTCCGGTTCCGGCCATCATCTTCCTGGTGCTGCTGGCCATCTTCTGGGTCATCATGAGCAAGACCCGCTTCGGCCGTCAGATCTACGCCACCGGCGGCAACGCCACTGCGGCGCACCTCTCGGGCATCAAGGTCAAGAACGTCAAGCTCATCGCCTTCATGCTCTCCGGCCTGCTGGCCTCCATCGCCGGCATGATCCACTCGGCCCAGATCAGCCAGGGCGGCCCCAACGAGGGCATGAGCTACGAGATGTACGCGGTCGCGGCCGTGGCCATCGGCGGAACCTCCATGGCCGGCGGCAAGGGCACCATGTTCGGCACCCTGGTCGGCGCGCTGATCTTCGGCATGCTGGACAACATCATGGGTCTGAACGGCATCAACTCCAACATCCAGCTGGTGGTCAAGGGCTTCCTGATCATTCTGTCGGTGTTCGCGCAGGCCGTTCACAAGGAGGACTAAGGGATTCAATGTGATTCATAAGCCTGCGGGCTTATAAATAGAAGGAGGAGTATACCTATGAAGAAATTTGTGGCCATCCTTTTGATGCTGGTTCTGGCGGCGACGATGTGCACCGCGCTGGCAGAGGAAAAGACCTACACCATCGGCATGTCCCAGTGCAACCTGGGCGAGCCCTGGCGCGTGGCAATGAACGACCAGATCGCAGCCGCTGCTGCCGAGTACCCCATGTTCGAGGTCATCTACTCTGACGCTGCCCAGGACAACTCCAAGCAGATCGCAGACATTGAGAACTTCATTCAGATGCAGGTTGACCTGATCATCGCCTCCCCCAACGAGGCCACCCCGCTGACCAACGTCATCAAGCGTGCCTATGAGTCCGGCATCCCGGTCATCCTGCTGGACCGCAAGATTGACGGCGACACCTACACCCAGTTCATCGGCGCCGACAACGTCTACATCGGCCGCGTCTGCGGCGAGTACGTCGCCGACGTGCTGCTGCCCGACGGCGGCAAGATCTGCGAGATCGAGGGCCTGGCCGGCACCTCCGGCGGCATCGAGCGCGATCAGGGCTTCCGCGAGGGCATCGCGAAGAACCCGAAGCTGGAGATCATCGCCAACAACAACGCCGACTGGCTGCGTGAGAAGGCCATCACCGTCGCAGAGGAAATGCTGCAGGTGAACGACGAGATCGACCTGTTCTTCGCCCTGAACGATCCCATGGCTGAGGGCGCCTACATCGCCGCCAAGAACGCCGGCCGCGAGAAGGACATGTACTTCATCGGCGTCGACGGTCTGCCGACCCCCGACGGCGGCATCCGCAGCGTCATGGACGGCCGTCTGAGCCTGTCCATGGTCTACCCCACCGGCGGCAAGGAGGCCATTGAGAACGCCTACAAGCTGCTCGTGCTGGGCGAGGAGCTGGAGAAGAACGTGACCCTGGGCACCGAGGTCATCACCCCCGACAACGCGGCTGAACTGCTGGTCAAGTACGGCGGCTCCGTCGAATAATCCGGGTTCAAACTCCAAGGGACGGCAAGCGCCGTCCCTTTTTTCAGCCTCGTGCAAATCTTTACATTCGTGTCGTTTTATCCTATAATGGGTCCATGGGAGGGGGTGCGCACATGAGCCGCTTGAGCCTGCAAAAACAGCTGCTGATCTCCATGGTGCTGCTGATCGCGGTGCCGCTTCTGTTCATGACGGCCTTCGGCAACTATTACTACGCCAAGGCCATCGACGAGCAGGCCAACGAGTATTCCACGCAGATGCTGGATCAGGTGCGCACGAACATCGACGCCTCGGTGCGCACGGTGGACCGCATGATGGAGTACCTGTTCCGCAACGAGGACGTGATCGCCTACCTGCGGCTGGGGAGCTTCTACGATTCGGAGCGCATCTCACTGGAGACGGCGGTGCGCATGCAGATGCGCATGTACATGGACATCAATCCGGAGCTGCTGGGCGGGCTGCTGATCGCGGGCGAGAACGGGCTGTACGCCTCCAACGAGCTCTACCGCGTCACCAGCGACCCCCTCAACGAGGACGGCTGGTACCGCCGCGCGGTGGAGGCCGGGGGTGAGCGGGTGTTGATCTCCCGGCCCATCGGCCGCAACATCCGCAACTACCGCAACTATTCCGCCAACGACATCGTATCCGTGGTGCGCGCGGTGCACGATCCCGACAGCGGTGCGCTGCTGGGCGTGATCTGCGCGGACATCCGCACGGACGCCATCGAGGAGCACATCCGGGACGTCACGCTGGGCAAGAGCGGCTACGTGTTCGTGCAGGACGGCAGCGGCGAGATCGTCTACGCCCCCGTGAACGAGACGGTGTACCGCATCCGCCCGGAGTGGGTCGACGCTGCGCCGGGCATCCACACCATCGGCGGCGAACGCTACCAGCTGCTGCTGGCCCACTCCGAGATTACCGGCTGGGGCACCGTGGGCGTGTTCCGCATGGGCGAGCCGCTGCAGCCGGTGCTGTCGCTGCGCAAGTACACCATCGTGGTTGCCGTGCTGGCGATCCTGCTGGCCACGGCCATGTCGCTGAGCTTCTCCGCGTCTTTCACCGGCCCGATCAGCAAGCTGCGCCGCCTGATGGGCGAGGCGGAGCGGGGCAACCTGGACGTGGAATTCGATGCGGAGCGCTACACGGGCGAAATTCACCAGCTGGGCGGCAGCTTCAACAGCATGATGGACAACATCCGCGACCTGTTGAACCTGGTGTACCGGGAGCAGCAGGAGAAGCGCGAGGCCGAGATCCGCACCCTGCAGGCGCAGATCAAGCCCCACTTCCTCTACAACACCCTGGACACCATCCGCTGGATGGCGGAGGAGCACGAGGCCGACGAGATCGTGCGGCTGGTGAGCGCGCTGACCCGCCTGTTCCGCATCAGTCTGAGCCGGGGCCGGGAGATCATCTCGCTCGCGGACGAGACGGATCACGTGCGCAGCTACCTCTACATCCAGAAGGTGCGGTACGAGGACAAGCTGAACTACGAAATCGACGTGCCGGAGGAGCTGCTTGCGCTGCGGGTGAACAAGCTGATCCTGCAGCCGCTGGTGGAGAACGCCATCTACCACGGCATCAAGCAGAAGCGCGGCGCGGGGCACATCCTGGTGCAGGCGCGCCGGGAGGAGGACAGGCTCATCCTGCGGGTGGAGGACGACGGCGCGGGCATGACGCAGGAGAAGTGCGATCTGCTCAACGCCGAGCTGAGCCGTCCGGCGGGCATGGAGTACGACCACGGCTACGGCATCTTCAACGTCAACGACCGCATCCGCCTGTCCTACGGCAAGGACTACGGCCTGCGGTACGAGATCAATGCAAGCGGCGGCATCACGGTGATCCTGACCTGTCCGGCGGTGTTCCGGGAGGATGCGGGCGAAGAGGCGGAGGAATGAGGAGGTACGGGCGATGGAACGGTGGAAGATCCTGATTGCGGATGACGAGCCCAAGATTCGACGCGGCCTGCACGCGCAGATCGACCGGCTGGGTCTGCCCTGCGAGGTCTGCGCGGAGGCCGAGGACGGGGAGATCGCGCTGGAGGCGGCGGAGCGACTGCGGCCGGACATCCTGCTGGTGGACATCAACATGCCCTTCGTCAACGGCCTGGACTTCATCCAGGCGCTGCGGCGCACCCGGGCCGACGCGCGGGTGATCCTGATCACCGGCTACGAGGAGTTCGAGTACGCACGGCGGGCGCTGGAGCTGGACGTGCACGCCTACCTGCTCAAGCCCATCGACGTGGGCGAGCTGCGCCGCGCCGTGGAGACGGCCATCGATCAGCTGGAGGTCAGCCGCCAGCGCAACCGCCACTTCGAGTGGGCCATCGCGCAGATCGGCAACCGTCGGGAGTTCCTGCGGGAGGAATTTCTGCGCGACGCGGTGTCCGGGCGGCTGGAGGCGGACGAGATCCGGGAGTTCCGGGTGTACTTCGACTTCCCGGAGCCGGAGCGCATGATGCTGATGCTCATCAGCGCCCACAGCAGCGCCGCCGGGGAGAAGCCCTGGCAGCACACCCTGCGCCAGTACGCGCTTCAGGACGCGCTCCGGGAGGGACCGGAGGGCATGCGCTACCGTTGCCTGTTCTCCGACGACCGGGGCAACGTGCTGCTGCTCTACGATGCGCCGCCGGAGCTGGACGCAAGGCTAAGCGAGGCCGTGCGCGCCGCCCTCAGCGGGGAGCTGGGCCTGACGGTGCGGCTGGAGACGGAGCCGGTGACGAGCCTCACGCGCATCGCCGAGGCCTACGACAGCGCCATGGAGCGCATGCTCAGCAGCGCACAGCTCTCCCCCATCGTGGAGGGCGCGAAGGCCTACATCGCGGCCCACCACGCCGATCCCAATCTGAGCCTGATGGAGGTGGCGGAGGCGCTGAACGTCCACCCCGCCTATCTGAGCCGCACGATGAAGCAGGAGCTGGGCATGCCCTTTGCAAAATATCTGACAAATGTGCGCATCGGCAAGGCGGTGCAGCTGATGCGCGACCCAAGTATCCGCATCTGGAAGGTGGCGGAGATGGTGGGCTACAGCGGCGGCAACTACTTCAGCGCGGCCTTCAAGAAGGTGCTGGGCGTGTCGCCTGCGGACTATCGAATGGAGGACAAGCGGAAATGAAGTGGTGGCGCTGGATGCTCGTGTGCCTCATGCTGACGGCGATCGCCTTCGCCGTCGTGGTTGCGCTGCCCTTGCAGCCCCGCAGTGGGGAGGACGCCGCGCCCCGTCAGTTCCTGATCGGCATGAGCCAGGCCAATCTGGTGGAGCCCTGGCGCGTGACGATGAACCTGGAATTCGCCGAGGCCGCCGCCGAGCACGACAACCTGCGGGTGATCTACACCGACGCGGCCCAGGACACCGACCGGCAGATCGCGGATGTGAACATGCTGATGGGCTACGGCGTGGACCTGCTGGTGATCTCCCCCAACGACAGCGAGGCCCTGCGGCCGGTGCTGGCGGAGGTGTACAAGAGGATCCCCGTGGTGGTGCTGGATCGCGCGGTCAGCGGCGAGGATTTCACGCTGTTCATTGGCCCGGACAACTTCCAGATCGGCCATCTGGCGGGCCTGCGGATCATCGACATGCTCGGCCCCGAGGGCGGAAGCGTGGTGGAGATCCTCGGCGCGCAGGACTCCCCGCCGGTGGCCGCGCGCTCGGAGGGGCTGGCGCAGGCCATCGCGGGCAATCCGAACATCGTGATCGAGCAGCGCCTGGTGGCCGACTGGCTCCAGGACCGCGCGGAGGATCGCTTCAAGGAGTACGCCGTGGCCTGCAAGGAGATGGCGGACGTGGTGGTTGCCCAGAGCGACGCCATGGCCTACGGCGCGTGGGTCGCCGCCAAGGAGTACCGCGTGGAGGGCGTGCGCTTTGTGGGCATGGACGGCCTCATGGGCGCGGGCGGCGAAACGAATCTGGTGGAGCAGGGCGTGCTGGACGCCACCTTCTACTGTCCCACCGGCGGTCGGCAGGCGGTGGATTACGTGCTGCGCATCCTCTCCGGCGAGACCATCGAGGACAAGTGGGTCATCCTGGAGCCCACGCCCATCCTGCCCGGCGACGCCTGAGCGCCAAGCGGTCGCCTGAAAACCTGGCTTCACGCCTGCGGCTGGCTCGATCCTTCTGCGTTCAGAGTCTGCCGCAGGATGCTCGTCAACCAGATGCCCTACATTCTCAACGCCTGCGATCTTCATTTGTCCAACGGATTTGGTGAAACGGCAACAATGGTATAGCGCCGTTTCTTGAATGCAAAAAAGATGAACCCCTGATCGGTGAACTCTATCGAATTCAAACCGTCTAGGGGTTCGTCTTTGATTGTTTGGCTAATCCGGTTGATAATGATACAGTGGACGATGCACCAGAGCGGGTGCAAAGGCGAGTACGTTGCACCAGAATCATAAAGCATGTTGCAAAAGTCACAGAGATTGAAGCAAGCTGACCATTTGCAGCGTTGACGATGGCAACCAAGATGCATGCCTCCTCTCAATGGAGCTTTTCTGATTCTTGTATCAATCGTTTTCGAGAAGAATAAAAAGTTCGCAGTGATTTTCATGTTTATATGCATGAAAGTCTCTGCGAACCAATTTGAAGGCGCTTATTCTTACAGTTCCCTCAGTTCTTTTTCGATGTCGGCGATCTGTGATTGCAGATCCAGTTTTCTTCGTTCAACATTTGCGATCTGATCTTCCAATCATTTGCGCTTTTTGCCCGTAAACAGGCCTCGGAGTTTGGCAAGCTGAGATTGATATTGCTGAAGATTCTGTTCCTCTTCAATCACGCTGCGGCGAACGGACTCCAGATCGCAGTTCAGTTCCTGAATTCTCCGCTCGCAGTGCTCTTTTCCCTCCGCCAGAGCTTTTTGCTTTTCTTCCTCCATGTGCTTTCGCATGATGGCATTGTTTTCTTCTATTTCCTGTTCGAGTGTATCGATGCTGTTGAAAAGCTTCCAATCGACAATACTCCGTTTTTCTTCATAAATATCACCTGCCAAAACGAACGTGCCGTCTGCCTTCAACCCATATACAGTAGTACCATACGGATAGATTTCCGCAATGTTTCTCCAGTCGCTCACATTGCATTGACCATATTCGTTCTTGCCAGCAGCGACCACCGTGCCGTCTGTCTTCAGTCCATATACAGAATAAATATCCCAATAGATTTTCGCAATATTTCTCCAGCCGCTCACATTGCATTGACCATATTCATTATCACCCGCAGCAACAACCGTGCCGTCTGTCTTCAGTCCATATACAG